>CAZBNQ010000383.1:0-3229 GCA_964493035.1 uncultured Hyphomicrobiales bacterium
TGCATTCCTACTCACCCGTGCCTCAAATGGTATAATTGTCGATGTTAATGAAGCTTTTTTAAATTTATCCGGTTTTGATATTGATGAGGTAATTGGTAGGACTACTATCGATATAAATGTTTGGGAATCTATTGAATTTAGAGAAGAAGTCATTGCAGATATACTTAAATATGGAAGTATAGATATTGATAATATCAAATTTATTACTAAAAATGGTTCTACAATTATTTGCAATCTTTCTGCCAGAACTACTGATATAAATTCTGAAACTTACATCCTTTCTGTACTTCAAGACGTAACCGAAAAGGTTCATCTGCAAGAACAAATTTTAAAGGAAAGAGAACAGCTCGAAGTTACTCTTCGCTCAATTGGAGATGGAGTTATAGTTACTGATGAATTTGGTAAAGTAATCTTGCTCAACGATATATCTCAAGAATTGACTGGTTGGAAAGAAAAAGATGCTATGGGCAGACCGGTTGAAGAAATATTCCAAATAGTTAATGAAACAAGCCGAGAAATTGTAGAAAATCCTGTAAGAGCGGCTTTAAGTAAAGGAATTGCAGTGGGGCTTGCTAACCATACAGCTCTAATTTCTAAAGATGGCAATGAACTCATTATTGCCGATAGTGCTTCCCCTATTAGAAATTCTGAAAATAAGATTATTGGTGTCGTATTAGTATTTAGAGATATTACTGCTCTTACTATTGCCGAAGCCAATTTGAAAAAAGAAAAAGATTTTACTGAAAAGCTTCTTAATATTGTCGGTGCTATTGTTTGTGTTATCGATAAAGACTTTAACATATTTGATGTAAACAAAGAATGCACAAATGTTTCTGGGTATTTTCCTAATGAATTGAAAGGTAAAAAAATATTTGATATTCTAATTCCTGACGAATTTTATGCTGAATATTATCATATATTTAATAGGATTCGAGGGGGCGATTATCCACTGAAATTTGATTCCTATTGGCATAATAAATTAAATGCACTTAAACTTGTTTCTTGGAACTGTACCGGTATTTTTGATGAAACCGGGGAATTAGAATTTTATGTTTTTACTGGAATTGACATCACCGAGCTCCGAGAAAAAGAAAATAAAATCTATGAATTGGCAAAACAATATGAAACTATTGTCGAAGCATCAGGTCAAGTTGTTTATCTTTTAGATATAGAAACTAATCGTATGGATTGGGGCGGTAGTTTATTTTCAGTTATGGGATATAAACCTGAAGATATTGGTGTTAGTCTTGATGATCATATTTCTAGAATTCATCCTGAGGATAAAGGAATTGTATCTGACTATCTTCATAGAGCTATGAATTCTGAAGAGCAATTTTCTCTCGATTATAGAATTTTACATAAGTCCAGTGCCTATATTTGGGTTCATGATAATGCTTTATATCTCAAAAATGATAGTAATAACGCATCAAAAATGCTTGGAGTGATTCAAAATATTGATTTTAGAAAAAAAGAAGAATTCTATAAATCTGCTATTTTTAAAATATCTGAGTCTACCAATACCAAACAAAACTTCGAACTGCTTTGCAGAGAGATACATACGATTATTTCTGATTTGATGCCTGCCAAAAATGTTTATATAGCTCTGATTGATGAATCAAATAAAATTTATTATCCTTATTGGGAAGATGAAATTGATCCTGTTCCCGAACCTCATGAATTTGAAAATGGTCTAACTGAATATGTCATCAAAACCGGGCAAACAATTTTAGTAGATCCAGATGAATTTTATAATATGGTGGATAAAGGTTTAGTAAAGGAGATCGGAGCACCATCAATCGATTGGCTTGGAGCTCC
This sequence comes from uncultured Hyphomicrobiales bacterium, assembly GCA_964493035.1. Lineage (GTDB taxonomy): Bacteria > Bacteroidota > Ignavibacteria > Kapaibacteriales > UBA2268 > JAUQWR01. Next base: position 1,816 of record CAZBNQ010000383.1, read on the forward strand.
ATTAGTAACAAAAGAAGGAATTATTGGGGCAATTGTTATCCAATCCTATACTGAAGGTGTTAGATATACTAATGAGCATAAGCGTATTTTAGGCTTTGTTTCTCATCAAATTGCTATGGCTATCCAGCATAAAAAAGCTCAAGAAGAGCTTCAAAAATCTTATGAAGAACTTGAAGACAGAGTAGAAGAAAAAACTTTACAATTGAAAACTGCTAATGAAGAATTGCAAGCTCAAATAGAAGAAAGATTAAGAATTGAACGAGAAATACGCGAATCTGAAGAACGATTTAAAAGTATGGCAGATTCTGCGCCTGTACTTATTTGGCTTACTGATTCCAAAGGAAAGATGAGATATCTCAACAATACTTGGTTTGAATTTACTGGAGGAAATCCGGATACCGAGCTTATTGATGGCTGGCTTGCTCGAATTCATCCTGAAGATTTGGAATATGTTAAAAAATCATTGGACGATTCTATTAGAAAACAACAAAGGTTTAATATTGAATTTAGACTTTTCAAACAATTTTCTGATTATCGATGGGTTATGATGAGTGCTGTCCCAAGGCATATTGATGATGATATTTTCTATGGCTTTATTGGTTCTGGTATCGATATTACTGAAATGAAATTATCACTAGAAAAAGAAAAAGAAGTAAACTTTATGAAAACTCGTTTTATTTCTACTGTTTCTCATGAATATCGTACTCCTCTTACTACTATTCTTACTTCCACTTATTTGGTAGATAATTTTATTAATTCCGGAAATAATGAAGAAGCTAAAAAGTTTTTGAACAGAATCCAAAATTCTGTCAATAATATGACTAAACTCTTAGACCAAGTTCTTACTATTTCTAGGGCAGATTCAGGCAAATTAGTCTACAATCCGCAGCTAATTAATATTCATAATACTTTAGTTACTATAATTGAAGAAATTAAACTTTATGACAAAGATAATCATAAAATCAATATCTCTACTAATCTAAAGAAACCGGAAGCATTTTTGGATCTAAATTTACTCCATCAAATAATATCAAATTTATTGACTAATGCTGTTAAGTATTCAGATCCACATTCAGAAGTTGAGATTTCAGTGAAATCAAATGATTTGGATGTTATTTTTGAAATTATTGACAGAGGACGCGGTATCCCCGAAGAACAAATTCAACATCTATTCGAGCCATTTTTTAGAGCTACAAATGTTGGTGTTATTCAAGGTACCGGTTTAGGTTTGTCGATTGTGAAACGTTGTGTCGATGCTTCTCATGGGATAATTGAAGTGTTTAGTCAAGTTGATAAAGGTACAAGATTTGTTGTTACTATTCCCTATGGTGATGTTTAGTTTTATTAGAAATCATACGTAAAATGAGGCAGTCCCAAAAGGACTGCTTCTTTTTATTATTAAAAAATGGTTTTA
>CAZBNQ010000384.1:0-3221 GCA_964493035.1 uncultured Hyphomicrobiales bacterium
TCATAAATAAAGTATGCCTTGAAGAATCGCTTCCACATTGCGAGCCCAGTGGTGTTGCCGCTATTGTCGAATGGGCAGTAGAAGCTTCCGGCAATCAAAACCGCATTACTTTGAAGTTTTCTGATGTGGCGGATATTCTACGCGAAGCAGCTTATTTTGATGGAAATAGTCAAAAGGCTTTTATAGGTCGCGAAGAAGTCGAAAAAGCTATTGAAAGTAGAAGGCGTCGAAACGATCTGCTGGATGAAAAAATCAAATATCAGATTTCTGAAGGCACTATGCTCATTGATACCAGTGGAGAACGCGTTGGGCAGATAAATGGGCTTACTGTCTATAATAATGGATTTATTAGTTTTGGTAAACCTGCTAGAATTACTGCTATTGTTACTGCAGGAAATAATGGCATAATTAATATTGAACGTGAAGCTGATTTGTCTGGTGCTATACACAACAAAGGTGTGCTGATAATTTCTTCATTCCTTCGTGATAGATTTGCATCCAACAAACCACTTTCTCTTACTGCTTCTATTGCTTTTGAGCAGTCATATGGTGGAATAGATGGTGATTCGGCTTCTGCCGCTGAAATTTATATTCTACTATCTGCCTTAAGTGGATTGCCAATAAAGCAATCAATAGCTGTTACCGGTTCGGTAAATCAAAAAGGTGATATTCAGCCTATCGGTGGAGTTAATGAAAAGATTACCGGATTTTACGAAGTATGCAAAGAACGTGGATTGGATGGCAATCATGGTGTTATTATACCTATTCAGAATGTTAAGGATTTGATGCTGCCCAATGAAATTATCAATGATGTAAAAAATGGGTTATTCAATATTTGGGCTATTTCTACTGTTGAGCAAGGAGCTGAAATCCTTATGGATTGCGATGCAGGTAAAATGAACGAAAAAGGCGAATATACCAAAGATTCTATTTTCTATAAAGCTCATCTAAGGCTTGAAGAACTTCGTAAATTTGCGAGTTTAGATAAAGTGGATAAGAAGACAAAGAAAAAACCTGCTCAAATTTTAGATAAAGATGATGAGGACTAATTTATTTTGAAATGGACTTGTCTCCCCGCCCTATTGTAATTTAGAATGTATTGTAGAGACAGGTCTCAGACCTGTCTCTTTAGATTTGCTGGTTTCTACAGTAAGACAGGTCTGAGACCTGTCTCTACAAGAAAACAAAAGATTTTAAAAAAGCCATTTTTATATAGAATTGCTATTTGACTTTTGTGCCAGCCACTTGTAAGTATTTAGAATTAGAGTGTTTATTGAAAATTAATATTTTGTTAAAAGAATGAGAAAAAGAAAAATATTACTTTGTTTGTAATATTTTTCTTTTTATTTTAAACAGTGAATGAGATAAGAAAAGTATGATAAGAGATATTTAAATTCGATTAAGTTTATACAAGGAAGGCAGATGATTCATTAAAAATAATTTATGGAGTTATTATGAAAAGGTTGATACTTCTTTTATTAGTTTTTTTAATTGCTGAAAATCTTTTTTCATCAGAATTTGAATTAATGCCACTCAATATTAATTATTATGGTGCAGTAAGTACTGGAAATAATACAATAGTATATGGAGATTACGGCTCATATCTACTAAGCAGCAACAATGGTGTATCGTGGAAGCAATATTCTCTGAATGAATATGGTAAAATCAATAAAATTGTGAACTATAAAGACACATTATGGGGAATAATTGAAGAAGGATTTGTTATCAAATCAATAGATGAGGGGAAAAGATGGAGTAAAATAAAACTACTTGTCACAGAAAATGAAAAAATACAAGATATATTTGTTTTCGATAATAATTTACTCATAAAAACTAATTTTGAGTTGAAATTAATCAATAGACATTTTAATTATTTGAAGACACTTAGTAAACTTTCAGACTCATCATTAATCAAAGATGGCTATATTAATCAATTTACTGATTCGTTGTTTATATTTAATACCTGGACCAAAAATCCTAAATCGTATATATTATTAAATCAAGAATTATCTGAAATTCGCACAGTAAATATTGAAGAAAAAATACCAAAAATTAATAACAATTCAATATATCTTTATTTTGCTGCTTATAAAGTTAATGATTCTTTAGTAATAAATATAAATAACTGTCTATATTATACAGATAAAAATCTATCTTATTTAAACTATTTTTATAAAGATAATTATTACTTGAATCCCAAAAATCCTGATTTTAAAAAAAATTGGTTTGACATGGCAAATCTGAATTATTTTGCTTTTAATAATAATTTATATATACATTCATTCAAAGATGTAACAAATAATAAAATCCTTAAGTCACAATCTCCAGGTTCTTTAGGAGGAGGATTTAGTAGTATAATGCAGCTTTATCAATTCAATAGTGATATTCAAGATTATATTAAATATGGATCTTCATTTTCAAATTATTATGTTACTATTGGTTCAAATGAAATTGATAAAAATAATACATTTGATGCTTCATTATATTCAAAAATGATTTGTTTAAATAATAATTTTATTAAAACTGGCAATTCAAAAAGTATTTTATATAGTAGTGATTCCTGCTCAGACTGGAAATTAGTGTCATGTTTGAATGGTAAACCAATACAAATTATAAACGATTCTACATATTATTTTATCAATCATAAATTGTGTACAAACGAAATATATAGAACTGATAATTATGGTGATTGTTTCCTTCCAAGCGAATTAGGATTGAATATCGATACAATTAAAACATATAAAAGAGAAAACGGAATTATTGTAGATAGTATTATTAATATTGATACAGTATCATATTTTAGTATATTTTCGAGTAATTCAGTTTTTTATATAAGTGAAGATGGTAATGGAATATTTGGCGGTCCATTAGACTTTGTTAGTGACTACAAAGTAAATTTTGCATTTACAAAAGATGGCGGTAAAAAGTATAAATTTATAAAAAAAGATATTAGATTTGATAATAAAGATAATTCGTTCAAAACAAATGTTAAATATATTGATGGTAAGTATTTGTTTGCTTTTTGTAATACAGATTTAGCAAAATATGATAAATATTTTAATAGAAAGTATATTTTAGATACAAATATGGAAAAATCATTTGACGAGTATTATGATAACTTATACGTAATCCACTATTTTATAGCTGATAATTTTAAAAATTATTACATGCTTACAAGTGCTCAAGATAAGGATGATTTGAATAAAATACGATTTGAAATC
>CAZBNQ010000385.1:0-3210 GCA_964493035.1 uncultured Hyphomicrobiales bacterium
AAACAGTATGGCAATAATAATCTAAACCTCTTACCAGTTTTGGAGTGATTTCGTATGCTATATTTAATGAATCTAAAAGAGATTTTACTTTTTCAAAATGTTCTTTTGATTCATTATCAAGATAATCCAAAATAATAGGTGCATTTTTGACAATAGCTATATCATTTTCTGCTTTTGAATCGAGGACTCTTAATGGATTAATTTCGAGTCTGTTTCTACTATCTTCAGTAAGATTATCTTTATTGTCCTTTAGGAATTCAATTAAAGCATTGCGATACACATCTCTCGAAGCAGAATTACCCAAAGAGTTGAGCATTAATTTATAATCTTCAATTCCTAAAGCCTGAATAAATGAATGAGTAAGTTGAATAATTTCGACATCACTCTCTGGAAATGGGGAAGAAATACATTCAGCACCAAACTGATGGAACTGGCGAAGTCTACCTTTTTGCGGGCGTTCGTATCTATAAAATGGAGCAAAATACCAATATTTGGAAACAGAATTTTGCTGATAAGTACCACTTTGAATGACTGCTCTCACTAACGAAGCTGTCATCTCAGGTCTTAATGTAATAGATTCTCCACCTTTATCCAAAAAAGTGTACATTTCTTTATTTACAATATCAGTACCTTCGCCGACACCTCTCGAAAAAACTTCAGTTTTTTCGAATGTAGGAGTGCGAAGCTCCCTATAACCATATAGTTCAGAAATAATTCTTGCAGTTTCTTCCAAAAAATACCAAGTATCTATAGTATCAGGAAGAATGTCTTTAGTGCCTCTAACAGCTTGTATCATATTGACCTCAACAATTATTCATCATCTTTTGTTTTAGCTTTACGTTTATGTGGGTCGAGTTCCATTTTCCTAAGTCTAATAGATTCAGGAGTAAATTCAACCACTTCATCTTCATCAATAAATTCAATAGCTTGATCTAAAGAAAGAATACGAGGCGGGCGCAAAGTGATTGTCGCATCAGCACTGGAAGCACGCATATTAGTCAATTTCTTTTCTTTAGTAATATTAACATTTAAGTCGCCTTGTTTATTTCTTTCGCCTACAATCATGCCGCAATAAACCTTAGTACCGACTTCAATAAATAAATCTCCACGGTCTTCCATAGCAAAACTAGCGTATGTAGTAGATTTTCCGGGTCGATCAGCAACCAAAGCACCAGTATTTCTTTGAGGAATATTTCCAAACCATTCGTCATATCCATCAAAAATAGTATTCATTATGCCAGTACCTTTTGTATCAGTCAAGAACTGACTGCGGAAACCAATCAAACCACGAGATGGAATTCTGAACTCGAGTGTTACTCGACCACTGCCGGTATTCATCATATTAGTCATAATACCTTTGCGTGAAGATAATTTTTCGGTAACAACGCCAACAAAATTATCAGGCACATCAATTAAAACTCTTTCAACAGGTTCGTGAGTTTTTCCTTCAATTTCTTTAAGGATTACATGTGGCTTGGAAACCATAAACTCATATCCTTCGCGGCGCATAGTTTCAATCAAAATAGCCATCTGAAGTTCACCTCTACCTCTAACTTCAAAAGCATCAGCTCTATCTTCGAGAGGAACAACTTGTAAAGACACGTTTCTCAAAGTTTCTTTTTCGAGACGAGCTTTAATATGTCTGGTAGTCAAAAACTTACCTTCAGTGCCAGCAAAAGGACTATTATTGATATAAAAAATCATAGACACAGTAGGAGCATCAATAGTGATTCGTGGCAAAGGTTTTGGATCTTCTAAAGAAGAAATAGTATCACCAATTTTAACGTTATCAACACCTGCAATTGCGATAATATCGCCGGAAAAAACTTTATCAACTTGCTTTTTCTTTAGTCCTTCGAAAGAATAAAGAGCGGAAAACTTTACATTCGGAATATTTCCAGACTCAGAGCATAATGTATAATTCTTATTCATTTCTAAAATACCATTTTCTAATCTACCAATTGCAATTTGACCCACATAAGAATCGTAATCGAGATTAGTAATTAAAAATTGAGGTACTTCTTCGTCGCTAACTGCCGGTCCGGGAATCTCATTCAAAATTGTTTCAAATAATGGGCGTAAATCTTGTGAGCCATCATTCAATTCGATGTGAGCAATACCTTCTTTAGCATTTGTATAGAGGATTTTAAATTCGATTTGCTCATCATTGGCATCCAAATCAATAAACAAATCATAAACCTCGCTAATCACCTCATCAATTCTTGAATCCGAACGATCAATTTTATTAATTACAAGAATAATAGGCAAACGTTTTGCAAGAGCTTTTTTTACCACAAATCGAGTTTGAGGCAAAGGACCTTCGCTGGCATCGACGAGCAAAATAGCACCATCAACTAGATTTAAACTTCTTTCGACTTCACCGCCAAAGTCTGCGTGGCCCGGAGTATCGACAATATTTATTTTTACGCCATTATACCAAATGGCTGTATTTTTTGCCATGATTGTAATGCCGCGTTCGCGCTCCAGATCCATGGAGTCCATAACTCTTTCTTCGACTGTTTGATTGTCGCGATAGAGACCGCTTTGTCTTAATAATCCGTCAACTAATGTGGTTTTTCCATGGTCGACATGCGCGATGATTGCGATATTTCTAATGTTATCTTTTCTCATATTTCTCATTTTTTAGCAGATACAAAATACAAAATTACATAAATTTTTGTTATTATTTGCTATTAGCTTTCAAATTCCTTAATATTGTAGTATGTTTTTTAGTTTTATTTATAATGATGTATGATTATTGGATGACTGTATGCGGATATTTTATTTGACTGACCGATTTCCTTTCCCTTTGGATAGAGGCGATAAGATTAGAGTTTTTAATCAAATTAAACATTTATCAAAAAATCATGAAATTCATTTGTTTGTTTTTACTAAACTCGATATTGAACAAAAACTTATCGATGAAATGAAGAAATATTGCAAAAATATTCATATTTACAAAATGAATACAATCAATATTTTAATGAATACTTTGTTGGGATTTTTGAAAGGTTTGCCTCTTCAAGTTGGTTACTTTTTTAATAAATCATTTTATAATCATTTTATCGAATATGTCGGTCAACTTTTACCGGATCATATTATCTGCCATATGGTCAGAACTGCAGAATATGCAATTAATCTAAACATACCAAATACCATCGACTATCAAGATACTATGTCATATAGTTATTTGAGAAGAGCCGGGGCATC
>CAZBNQ010000386.1:0-3208 GCA_964493035.1 uncultured Hyphomicrobiales bacterium
GATCGCAAGCTTTTTACTTTCACTTATCTTGTGCTTCCTATTTTCAAAGAACTTTCTTTTTCTCTTTCCCCTCTCGAAGGGGACACAAAATTATGGATTTTTTTTTACTTCTGCAAATATTTTTTAAAATATTTTTTTTAGCGTCCGTCTTGTTATCCATCATTTCAATGTACTTTTTCTTTTTTCTACCCTTCGCATTTTTGTGCTCAAGAATAGAATTCAAAATTACGGGATTTTTCGTTACAATCCAAATGTTTTTTTTAAAATTCTTAAATATTTTTTCAATCTCATTGCATTAATCTCCCTATCTTTATTAATTTCAATTAAGTAAAATTTTCTTCTATCTTCATCTTTCTTTAAGATTTCTTTTACAATATTTATTTCTCTTAAAAGTTATTCCTTTTCAGAATTGTAATAGTCAATAATTGGTAATATTTATGAGCGGAAATAACGAATCGATTGTTCGAGAAACGAACTTTTTCAATTTGGAAACTAAAGAAACACTTGATTTACTAAAAACTACTCCTAACGGTTTATCTCAATCTGATGCCGCTGAGTTAGCTAAGATTTATGGAAAAAATGAACTGATTGAAGAAGCTAGAGAGCATTGGATAAAATCCTTAATAGCTCAGTTCAATAACATACTTATATATACATTAGTACTTTCTGCGGTCATTTCTATTTTCTTAGGTAAAGTAGTTGAACCTATTGCTATATTAACTATTGTTGTTTTAGCCGGAATTACCGGCTTTATACAAGAATTTCAAGCAGGCAAGGCAATTGATTCTCTCAAAAAAATGGCTTCTCCTTTTGCAAAAGTCTTTAGAGATGGCTTGGAGCAACATATTCCTTCCTCAGAACTCGTTCCTGGCGACGTGATTATACTTGCTGCCGGCGATAAAATTCCTGCCGATTGCCGTGTTATCGAAGCTCAAAATTTGAAAATTGATGAGGCTGCTCTCACTGGCGAATCACTTTCTGTAACTAAGCATGAAAGAAAAATTGATGATCCAAATACTCCTTTGGGCGATCGTAAAAACATGCTTTATATGGGTACTGCTGCTGTTTATGGCAGAGGCAAAGCAGTTGTTGCTGCAATTGGTATGAATACTGAGTTTGGCAAAATCGCCGGTTTGCTGAGTAGTACTGAAGATAAAAAAACTCCTCTTCAAATAAATCTGGACAAACTTGGCAAGCAACTTGGCATTTTTTCAATAATCTTAGCAACTTTAGTAAGTATATTTGATTTCCTTAGAGGTTCTTCGATTTATGAAGTATTTCTATGGGGAGTTTCCTTAGCTGTTGCGATTATTCCCGAAGCTTTACCTGCAGTTGTTACTATTACTCTCGCTTTGGGAGTGAAGCGCATGGTTAAACGTCGTGCTTTGATTAGAAAACTGCCTGCAGTCGAAACTCTTGGTGCAACTAATATTATTTGTAGCGACAAAACCGGTACGCTTACTCAAGATGAAATGACTATTACAAGAATTTTTACTTCCAAAAAGGTTTATGAGGTTACTGGTGTTGGATACAAACCCGAGGGTAACTTTATATATAATAATCAACAAATAAATCCTAAAGATGAATTAGGGCTTAAGCATTTGTTGATTTCCGGTTCTTTATGCAACGACACTGCGTTGAACCTAAATGATGGTGAATGGCAGCTTATTGGCGACCCGACTGAAGGCTCTTTAGTTGTTGCTGCCGAAAAAGCTGGTTTCAACACTTCTACTTTAAGATCTGAGCATTCTCGCATATTCGAAATTCCTTTTTCATCAGAAACCAAGCGCATGACTACTGTACATAATTTCTATAATAATGTTATCTCTATTAGCAAAGGTGCACCTGAAGTAATACTTGATTCATGCAGCACAATGTATGTTGATGGTGAAATTATGGAACTTAATGAACTTGAGAGAAAGAAAATATTAGGTACAGCAACAGATTTTGGTTCAGATGCGCTTCGAGTTTTAGCTTTAGCTTATAAAACATTAGACTCGAAAGTATATACACCTGAAAATATTGAGCAAGGATTGGTATTCATCGGTTTTATTGGAATGATTGATCCACCACGCGAAGAAGTAAAAGATGCTATCAAAACTTGCGAACGCGCTGGTATCAAACCGATAATGATTACAGGAGATCATAAAGTTACTGCTGTTGCTGTTGCAAAAGAGCTTGGCATTATGAAATCCGGTATTGCATTGTCTGGCACTGAACTTGAAAAAATGAGCGATGAAGAATTTCTAAATATTGTAGACAAAACTGAAGTTTATGCTCGAATTTCGCCTGCTCATAAAATGAAAATTGTTGATACTTTGATGAAACGAGGCAATATTGTGGCTATGACCGGCGACGGTGTCAATGATGCTCCTTCGCTTAAACGTGCAGATATTGGTGTTGCTATGGGTATTACCGGTACTGACGTAAGTAAAGAAGCTTCTGACATGATTCTTACTGATGATAATTTTGCTTCGATTGTTTCCGCTGTAGAAGAAGGCAGAAGTATTTTCGAAAATATCAGAAAATATCTCGTATTCTTGCTCGGTGGCAATATGGGAACTGTTTTTGGGCTTGTTGCTGCTTTATTAATTGGTTTTCCCGTTCCACTATTAGCTGTACATATTTTGTTTATAAACTTTATTATGGATGGAATTTTAGCGATTACATTAGGAGTAGAACCACCGGAAAAAGGTATAATGGACAGACATCCTCGTCCTGCCAACGAAGGTATTCTAAACAAAGCATCGGTCTGGACAATAGGAATAATGGGATTATGGATTGCTTTTGTCACTATGATGATGTTCACTTATTATGGCGGTGCTTATCCTGATCCAAGCGCTACAAAATCTGCTCCATTCCCTATGACAATTTTTTACGCTACATTAATTATGGCAAGAATTTTTAATGGACTCAGCAGCAGATCTATCAGCGATTCCTTCTTTACTTATGGACTCAAAGGTAATATGTCTTTGATTTATGGAATAATATCAACTTTAGTACTAACGATATTGACAATCAACTTAGATTTTATGAATCCAATATTTAATACAACGCAATTATCGCTAAACGACTGGTTAATAATCACTTTAGCGGCATCATCAGTATTGGTATTCTCCGAAATTTACAAAGTAATATTAAGAAAAATTGTCAAAGACTAAATTTTTTAATTAAATATTATTTATTTTTATCATAATTAATCTTGATA
>CAZBNQ010000387.1:0-3184 GCA_964493035.1 uncultured Hyphomicrobiales bacterium
TGCTTGCCAGATATATATGTAGAATAAGTATTATTCCAACCTGATCCATTGGCTTTGATATTAATTCTTGCAGCATGATTTATATAATTTCTATCCAAAATTGCACGTGGGCAGTAATAAATTTCGAGAGTATCTTTGCCAGTTGGTGGAACTATATATGGCATTTTATTTGAATTTGCCTTGTAGTAACTTGATTTCCAACTGAAATATTGAGGATAAGCATTTGATATACCTGTTGTATCAATCCAAATACTATCAATTGTCATATCATGAACAAATGACCTATTGACAAGAATCAATTCTCTTCTAATACAATCGCATGGCAGTGAATATCCAAAACTAATAACATTAAGCGGTACTTCCAATGGTACCAAAATACCTTTGCCAATTAGAGAAGTTTTAGAAAATCTAATGCAAGGCGATGAAGCATAAATTGATAGACTATCGTAATAATCTTTAGGCAGACTTGGTACAAATTCAATTACTACTTCAACCCTTTGTCCTGGAGCAAAAGTAAAATTTTTCAATGTTGGCTTTACTATTCTAAATCCATCTCCAATACTAAGACTATCAAGCAAAATAGGTACATTTGCTATATTTTCGATAGTTACTGTATCTAATCTTGTTTCACCAACCTCTATAGTTTCAAACATAATTGTTTCGTCTGAAGATAATTTTGGTACAAGCGAACTACCCAAAAGTATAACAGACCAATCTTTGTTTGGCGAGCTTGTTTTGTATTCAAGAAAAGCTTTATCTGCTCTGTCTATATTCAAATCATTTGGTGTATATTTAAATTCAAATTCGAAAGATTGATTATTGCTCAGGCTAAGAGAACTCGGCAAGCTGATTGGATTAACTAAAGAAAATTTACTATTTGGATCTTTTAAATTGAAATTAGTAAGAATTAAAGTATTCCCACTTACATTTTTAATGCTGATTTTCCCATTTTTTGATTCACATCCCAATACATTAGCTATCTGCATAACTGCTGGATTGTATTCAAATTCTTGAATTATTCCCTTACCTTTGACAATAATACACTTTGAGCCATAGCATTTTTGCTCGAAAAAGCAGAAAAAGTCTTCGAAATCACCTGCTACAGTTGGCTTGAATGTAACAGGGATGAAAGCATTACCACCATTAGGATTTAATCCTGCTCCTTTTGCACCATTTAGGAAAAACGCATTACCAAGTTTCAAATAGTATGATGCATTGAGCAAGTCTTTAGATAAATTAGTTGTTTTTATTGGTATAGTAAGCTCTCTACCTACTACAACAGTGCCAAAATCAACAGTATCAGTTTCGAAAACAATATCAGCTGAAAAACCAATTGCTTTTATATATATTGGTTTACGAATAGTACAACCGCCGGCATTAACAATGAAAATTATTGAATCATTATATGTACCTGCTTTTGTAGGTAGAAATCTAAAATAATTTGGTCTATATCCGGTTGCAGGATTTAAAGTAATTGGGAATCTTAATGGTTTAGAAATAAATTGATCGGGAACAATAATAGAATCAACTTGAATATCAAAACCTAAATTATTTTCCCAATAATATTCCACTGCATCTGAAGCAAAATCAACGCATATTTTTCCAAAATCAATAGAATCAAGTCTAATGAAACTGTTATCAGTTACTTTAATTGCTTCGTTTACTTTACCAGAAATAGGGATCGAACGGATAGCTTGGCATTTATCATTAGAAACTACTTTTAAAGTATCTTGATAAAACATAGTATAGTCGGCTGAATAAAATCTAACAGTATAGTCTTTACATTCATTTGCTTGAAGAGTATCAGGTAAAGATGCACCAATAATACTAAAAATTTGTGGTAAGGAAGTAGTAATAGAACTTATTATTATGGGTTTAGCTGTTCCTGATTTATTAGTATTATTGCAGATTCTAATTGTAGAATCTATATAAGGTTTTTCAATACATCTTGCAATAAGTGAATCAAACTTGATTTCATCTGTAGAGTAGGATAATTCAGTAACTCTGGTAATGGAAATTGGGATATCAATAATTTTCCAATTACAAGCATTTATATTCCTCAATTCCATAATAGAATTAATAGTACCGGTAAAGTTGCCATCAACAATTATTGAGAAAGTGTTTGATGATCTCGGAGATAAGTCTAACCAAGCACCTTGTTTGGAAGTATATGTTTTGCCGGCAATCGAAAAGCTAAAAAATTCATTATCTTCTTGCTTGTTATTAAAAGTCAAACGTACCCTAGTTCCACAAATGGAAGTATCAGTAACTTGCACAACATATTCTTTGTGAGAATCACAATATAGAGTGTCATTTATTGCTTTAGTCGAAATAATGTAGCCTTTGTCATATCCACGATCTGACCAATCGCAATAAGCACCACTTCTTGCATATCCGGTATTGTGATTGGGAGTGGCATCGCACATAACAAACACACTTGGTTCGGAATTAAATCTATAATAAAGAATTAAATTCTTCTCATTACCGGCTAAAGAGATGTCTTTTAAGCATAATAAATCATTTGAGCTCAGAGTTTTGTTCCAAATCCTAAATTCATCTAACTCGCCCAAAAGAGTTCTATTCAAATTTAAATCATTTAAAAGAGCATTTGTACTTCCAATTTGTACCGAAAGCTCATCATTTTCTGGAATATTAAGTGATTTTGCAGGAAAGGCAGGATTATATGCATTCACTTTTTGAATACCATTAACAAAAATCGAAGCGGTTGATTTATTTCCATCAAAAACACAAGTAATATGAGTCCATTTATTATATATAATGGAGGCATTTGTAGAAGCAATTGTATTGTCAGCTACACCTTGTCTGCCTTTAAAACCATTAATTTCAAAAACTAAGCTGTCTTTTTCGTCAATATAAATTGTCCAAACATCATTTTTATCTTCAGCAGGTCCCCATATACCGGCAATAAATTGTTTTTTGCCTGTTTGTCTTTGAGCTTTAATCCAAAACTCAACAGACATAGCTGTATCAATACGAGCTAGGGCAGAGGATTTATCAACATCTACGTAATGAGCGCCTTTGCCTTGAGTTACTTGCAATTTCAATGACCTGCCGACGCACCATCGCAATGAATCACAGTCTTCGTAAGAATATGATTTAATAGAAGAAAAGATTAAAAATATTGCAAAAATGAGTATAAAATTTCGTAATTTCATATTTATTT
>CAZBNQ010000388.1:0-3168 GCA_964493035.1 uncultured Hyphomicrobiales bacterium
TATTGGTTTGCTTATAAAAGCAAACAGAGAGTTTTTATCAAATCATGGACAAATCGTAATATGCAATTTGAGCAAAACTTTAATGGAAATTTTTAATATTACAAAAGTATCCTCTTTCATGACTATCTGCAATTCAGTAGAAGAAGCTGTTCAAGCCTTAAATTAATTCGGAATATTCTAATAAAATAAAAAGCCCTTGCAAACTTTTTGGTATGCAAGGGTAGTTTGTTTGATGTGTGTTAGAAAAGAATAGTTCAATTACTATTCATATCTTCCTGTAGCCTGAAGATAATTTGTTATTGCAAGTTTATATGCAGCCATAGCATTAGTCTTATTATCCATCGATTGTTGCAAAACAGCACGAGCTTCGAGCAAATCACTGATTTTTATCAATCCGGAATTATAATTGGCAATATTTTCGTTTAAATTTTGCTCAGATTGTTTCAACAATTCTTCAGCCAGATTAATTTGCTTATAAGCCTCGATCAAATCATTATGAGCTTTATTAATTCTAAGATTCATTAGCTCCCTTACGTCCTGTTCATTGTTTTTGGCTGTTTGCTCTTTAATATATCTTATTTGCATCTCGTGTCTTGATTCCATAAATCCTGATATAGGAACACTAAGATTAAGAAATGCAATTGCATTAGTGGAGCTTTTGTCCATCACATAATTATATAATCCTGTTACGCCAAGAGCTAATTGAGGCAGGTATTCACCTCGTTTGATTTGTGTTTGCAATGCTTCAGCATCTATAGCCTTTGCCATAAGCGATAATTCAATAAGCGATGCCATTGCTTTTTCATTATCAATTAAATACTTTTCGGGAGAGTCTATTGCATTGTCATCAATTTTCAAATTCAATTCCTTTTCAAATTTCACACCTGTATATTGGCACAAAGCCATTTTGGCAAGTTCTATCCCATTTTCGAGCTTCAATTTATTAATTGACAACTCTTTTTGCTTGATTCCAACCTTCAGCAAATCGTTTTTGGTAGTCAATCCTGCATTATAAGCCACATAAACATTTTTATAAATTGTATCTAAAAACAATTCGAATGCTTTAATTGTCTTGTATTTTTCTTCGAGAATCAGAACTTGCCTAAATAATTCCTCAGTTTTGAGTAGGACTTCATTTTTACTTAATTTAGCTTTATCAATAGTGATTTCCTTATTAAGTTCAGCCAAATCATTAGCACCGCTAATCCTACCCCCGGCATACAATGGCTGAGCAGCCATAATATTTGCAGTAAAAAGCTGATCCAAAAGTGAAATTTTGCTTCCGGGCATATAAGCATATTCTTTAGCATTTGGGAGATTTGCAGGATCGCCATCATAAACAGGCAAATTACCACCTGAATTATTCATTTCAATCAATGGCTTTGCTGCTCTCATACCAATGGCACTCATACTTACTGTTGGCAAATACTTAGTAGCCATAGATGATTTGAGTTCATTTGCTGATTCAATTTCAAGATTAGAATTTTTAATCTTGGCATTATTAATCAATGCAGATTTTTTAAAACTCTCAAGAGAAATAGGTTCTGCAGCAATCAATTCAATTGCAAATAAAATCATTAATTGTGCTATTATTATAGCTATCATCAGCTTATATACTTTATTTATTTTAAATCTCATTTGAGGTCTCCTTCTGCTAATTCTATATCATGAGATTGCATTTGGTCATCTTTCCTGAAAAAATACCAATATAAGACTGGCAAAGTAAACAAGGTAAGAACCATAGAAAATAAAAGACCAAAGCAGATTACAGCAGCCAATGGAGCCCAGAGCAAAGATTTTGTAACTATCATTGGCACAACTCCGACTGCAGCAGCGGCAGAAGTCAAGAATATTGGTCTCATCCTGCGTTTTCCTGCTGCTTTAGCAGCTTCTAAAATTGTAATTTTATGCTTTTCTCTTAGTTTAATTGCATAATCTACAAGTATAATCCCGTTTCTTACAACAATTCCACTTAAACTTATCAAGCCAATAAATGCAGTCATACCAAATGGATAATCTGTAACAAACAATCCCAAAGTTGCCCCAAAAAATGACAATGGCATTGTCATCATAATCAATACAGTTACTTTAATTGATGTAAATTGAAACAACAGTATAAAGAAAATTAGAAAAATGCCTAAAAGCAGGGATTTGGTCAATGTTGCATATTGAGTTCCCTCTTCGTTTTTCTCACCGCCAAAATCAATTTTGACAGAAACCGGCAATTTCAGATTATTGATTTTATCTATTTCTGCTTTAAAAACAGACGAAGCCAGGACACCTCTTTTCACGTCAACCAACACACTTAAAGTTCTTACTCCATTGCGTCTCACAATTTTGCCTTCGCTCCAAGTAGGTTTAATTGTTGCTATTTGTCTTAAAGGTGCCAAAGTACTTGTATAATTTGCAGGAATATAAACATCATTCAGATTGAAATCTTTCTCAAACTCATTCTTTTCTTTTGTGAGTTTAATAGTAATTGGATAATCATCTTCCCATACTGTTGCAACCGGATATCCATTACGATACATACCAAGAGTGACAGCAACATCCTGTTTGCTAAATCCTAATCTATTCGATTCATTTGGATTGAGCACAACGGACAAAGATTGGCGTGCTTCTTCAAAATCGTTTCTAATCCAAGCAGTATTAGGATTGTTTCTAAAAATCGATTCTACTTTGGTAGCAACACTCTTTAAATCACTAATACTATCACCTGAAATTCTAATCTCAATTGGTGCCGGAGTTGCCTGCATGTCTAATTGCTTAAATCTGACATGTGCTCCAGGAAATGCATCAGAATAATATTTAGAATATTCATCAAGCATAGCCAATGCTTCTTTGGATGAATGAGTATTTACAATCATCTGTGCATAATTTTTTGAAGGCATATTTGGGGCATATACTGTATGAAAGCGAGGAGAACTTCCACCTATAAAGCTTGTGATACCACTAACTCTTTTGTCTTTCTTCAAAACATTTTCTACTTTTATCGCAATTTCTTCCGTCTTGTTTAGTGGAGATCCGATAGGCAAGTAAATTTCTACAGCAAATTGATCTCTTTCCATTTTTGGAAACAATTCTGAATCCAAGTGCCCAGCTAAAAATAAACCACCAAACACCGAACCCAAAGCAAGCAATAATGTTGTTTTTGGATATGCAAATGCT
>CAZBNQ010000389.1:0-3159 GCA_964493035.1 uncultured Hyphomicrobiales bacterium
ATTTCTGCAAAGTATGCCGTTATTGAAGAACCGGATGGTTGAACTGATCGATACACCTGATGAGTTGATTGGATTTAAAATTATAACAGAAAAAAATATACTTTATGTATTTGCAAACTATAATAGATCTAATGATTTTACTTTAGTTGCCGATACTAAAATTAAGGAACTGATTATTAATGGTAAATATGAGATAAAAGAAAATATTTTAAGTATAAAGACTGAGAAAAATAACTTTTATCTTTTTATATCTGAAAAAATTACCAATTAAACTAAATAATAAAATAATAAGCAGATAAATTTGTCTAAAAATTATGATTGAAACAAATCAAAAATATAACTTGATGGAGAAGAGCTTAGGGCATGAGTGATACAAAAATTAAAGTCTTAATCGTTGACGACCAAGCATTGGTACTTGACATTTTAGCCAAAGGCTTGGCAAAAGATCCGATGATAGAAGTAGTGGGTACAGCAACAGACGGTTATCTCGCGCTAAATCAAGTAAGCAGATTAAAACCAGACGTGATTTTATTGGATATGGAAATGCCCAGAATGAATGGTATTCAGTTTTTGTTGAACTTAATGCCTGTCAATCCAATACCTACAATTGTACTAAGTGCATTGACTCAAAAGGATTCCAAAGTGACCTCCGAAGCTTTCGAAGCCGGAGCTGTCGATTTCTTGCCCAAACCAGGAGCAGGAGCGAGAGGATTACCCGAACTTTTCAATCAGTTATTTACAAAAATAAAACTTGCTTCTACTCAAGATGTAAGCCATCTTAAGCGAGTAAAAAAAGATTATACCTTGCCTTCTAATGCATTAGATAGGACTGCTCGTACTAATCAAGTAATTTTAGGAATGGGAGCATTTGAAGTGACAAAAGATCCAACTAAAGTATTGAAAATATTTGCACTTGGATCTTGTATTGGTTTAGCTCTTTTCTGCCCTAGTGCAAATATTGTTGGCTTAGCTCATATAGCATTACCTGCCTCTCAGACAGATTTGGAAAAGGCTCAAAAATTGCCTGGCTATTTTGCTGATTCGGGTGTGGATGTAATGGTAAAAACTATGCAAGATTTTGGATGTACTTCCGATAAGGTTTATGCTAAAATTGCCGGTGGTGCTAAAACCAAAGTCGAGCTTGGCGATTATTTCAGTATTGGTCAGCGCAATGCTGTTGCTGTAAAAGCAGGCTTATTAAAAAGAGGTATTAAAATTTTAGGTGAAGATATTGGTGGATCTATTTCTAGGACTGCCAGTGTCAAAGTAGGTGATAGAAAACTAACCCTTTATTTTCCTGATAAAGGTACTTGGGAGATTTAATGGAATTTGAAGATATTAGACTTATTGCTAAAGCAGTTATAAGAGAATTAGATGAAGAACATTCTGCCGATTTAGCTCCTAAATGGGAAAACGGTACAATTATTTTTAAACCAAAAGATTCGACACTTAAAGAACATGAAATGCAAATTGACAAGATTTTGCATAAAGTTGTTATGATTAGAGATAATCTTAGAGTTTTGGAGCAACAAATTAATTCCAGCTCTAATCTTAGCGAAGGTGAAAAAATTAAATTTCAAGCTTATATCACTAAGTGTTATGGCTCTATGACTTCTTTTAACTTTATGTTTAAAAATGAGGAAGATAAATTTTAGTTTTTTATTCAATTTAAAACTAATTTATCCGTTTTATGCTTTGTTTATTGTGATTATTTAAGTGAGTAAAATGAATAATTCGCCAAAATTGATATTAACTGATATTGCTGATTATCATAAATTGGATGTTTATAAGGCAAACGGTGGATATAATCAATTCCGTAAAGCCTTGACTATGCAGCCGGATGAAATTA
Organism: uncultured Hyphomicrobiales bacterium; assembly: GCA_964493035.1. Taxonomy (GTDB): domain Bacteria; phylum Bacteroidota; class Ignavibacteria; order Kapaibacteriales; family UBA2268; genus JAUQWR01. The sequence continues at coordinate 1,850 of CAZBNQ010000389.1, forward strand.
TCAACGAAGTAAAAGCTTCCGGGCTTAGAGGTCGTGGCGGTGCTGCATTTCCTACAGGCTTGAAGTGGTCCTTTATGCCCAAAGGTAATGACATTATTAAATATTTAGCTGTCAATGGCGACGAATCTGAACCAGGTTCATTCAAAGACAGACAAATTTTTGAATATAATCCACATCAATTAATTGAAGGTATTCTTATTGCTGCTTATGCAATGGGGATTACTGCTTCCTACATCTATATTCGTGGCGAATATCATAAATGGATTAATCTAATGCAAAAAGCTTTAGATGATGCTTATGCTGCTGGTTTGGTTGGTCCTAAAATGAAAGAAACTTTCGGCTCGAATTTCTCTACTGATATTTATATTCATAAAGGTGCCGGTGCTTATATTTGTGGCGAAGAAACTTCTTTAATGAATTCTATTCAAGGTGATAGGGGATATCCTCGTGTTAAGCCTCCTTTCCCTGCTCAATTTGGTCTTTGGGGCAAGCCAACTACTGTAAATAATGTCGAAACTATTTCTACAATTCCTGCAATTATGAAACTTGGTGCTTCGGAATATGCAAAAATTGGTGCTCCAGGTCATCCCGGTACACTTCTGTTTGGTGTTTCCGGCCATGTCAATAAACCTGGTGTTTATGAATTGCCAACAGGAACATTATTGACTGATATTATTTATAATGTTTGCGGTGGTGTGAGAGGAAATAAAAAAATCAAAGCCATCATTCCTGGTGGTTCGTCTATGCCTCCATTGAGAGGGGACGAGATTGAAGGAGTAAAAATGGATGAAGATTCTTTGAAAGTACTCGGAACTCACATCGGTACAGGCGGCATCATGGTTATGGATGAAGATACTGATTTAGTCAAAGTTACTTTGAGAATTGCTCATTTCTATCATCATGAATCTTGTGGTCAATGCACTCCTTGCCGTGAAGGTTGCGGTTGGATGGAAAAAATTCTTAAACGTATTGCTAAAGGCGAAGCTGCTTCTAGCGATTTGGATTTATTAATTGATGTAGCTAATAATATTGAAGGAAATACTATTTGTGCTCTCGGTGATGCTGCTGCATGGCCTGTAAGAGGTTTTGTTGTCAAATTTAGAGATGAATTTGAAAAAGCTGTTTCCCAAAATAGAATTTTTGTGGCTCCAAATGTTGTTCATGGCAAACAAACTACTAAGTCGAATTTGAAATTTGACAATCAGTTGAAATATTCGCCTGCAATCTAATGTTTTATGATATATTGAATAATATAGAAACGCTTGGGATATCTCAAGCGTTTTTATTTAATACTTCAGATATTTTTAAGC
>CAZBNQ010000390.1:0-3157 GCA_964493035.1 uncultured Hyphomicrobiales bacterium
TAGGCTTTGTTATTGGCTTTGGGTTAATAGCCGGAGAAGAAGTAATAACAGATGCTTCGATTAAGCCTATTATAGAAAGTGCAAAACTCAAACCAATGGCTCCACTTCAGTATATGCCAATCAAAGATACTATATATGTTGGTGGTGATGCATTTGTTTTAGTATCTTTGAAAGAACAGAAAGCGAGATTATTCCGCCGAGATGGCCAATATTTTGAATTTCCAATTTCATCTGGCAATAGTCGAATTTCTAAAGGAATAGAAACTACTCAAGGCGTATTTACAGTACAATCAAAATCACCTCTTGCCATATCAAAACAATTTGATGATGCAGAATTATATAATTGGATCGGGTTCAATGTTAATATTGGATTTCATGGCCTCAAAGGCAATGGCTATTATGGGCATTTAGGCAAGCGCCCTTCTTCGCATGGATGTATAAGAATTGGCAGAGAAGATGGCGAAAAAATGTATAAACTTGTGCAACGAGGCACTCCTGTTATGGTTTATTATGAGAAACCTGCTCGTACATTTGCTTTTATTGATTTGAAGAAAACTGTTAGCGACAAGTCTGTGATCTATGTCGGCGAAAATGGCAGAAGACTTAATTCATATATGAGAGATAGATTGTCGAATCTTTATGAATCTAATCATTATGTTTATAATATTAAAAAAATTGTTTTCGATGGCAAAACAATTTTGAGAGCCAGCAATTTTGGTGTCGGCAATTCTGATTCAATTCCACATAAGCAAAATTTACCTGTACCTTCTTTGCATTCATATTTCAATACATTAGACAATTCTAATTTTAATTTAAAGATTTTAGAACCTCATCCGTTTCCTAAGTTTATTGATAAAGATACTATTGAAAAAAAGTATTAAATTTGCATAATAGTATTTGATAGGGATTGGTGTATGTTTAGGTTTGGACTTTGGGCAATTGTATTGCTTACAATTTCTGCATGTTTTGTATATTCAAAACCCGATGCAGAAAAATTATTGAAAGGTTCTACTCAAGGAAAATCTTTCTATATTGCGGTTCCTCCCAATGAAAGAGGAGATTTGGATAAGAAAGCTCTTGAAATTTATGTTTCTTCGACTAAAAATACAAGTGTAACATTGACAAAACCAGATGGTACGAAGCTGACCAAGCCTGTCGAAGCTATGAAAATCACTACATTTTCTTCAACTAATAACGAAATATCATTTAATTGGGAAATTAATGATTCTGAAAAGATTAATGCTTTGAAGGCAATCAAATTAGAATCCCCGGATTCGATTTCTGTTTTTTTTATTAATAGTAAAGATTATTCTGCCGATGGTTATATGGCATTGCCTAGAAGCTCTTGGGGCAATCAGTATATGCATTGTGGATTTTACGACAATGTAGAAAATAGATTTCTCTTTGTTTATAATAGAGGTGGCGGATTTTTGTTTATCGCTGATAGTAATAATACAAAATGTAAAGTCATTCTTAGAGGTGTTGGCAAAGGGTCTACTATGCAAGGCTTAAAAATTGGTGATACAATCAATGTAACACTTAATCAAGGTGAAATCTATTCAGTAATATCAAATGGAAAAAATCATGCTAGTTTTGATTTGACAGGATCGGAACTTATTTCAGACAAACCAGTCGGTTTCATCTCTTTTCATGAACGGACAGCTATACCTTCTAATGAAAATCCAGATGGGAAAGATCATCTTAGCGAGTTTATGCCTCCAATTGATACTTGGGGCAAGGAATTTATGACTATTGAGCTTAAAAGACGTGATCGTGGCGATTATTTCAGAGTTTTGGCTGCCTATGATAATACTGAATTTGTAATGCAATCTTACGATAAAGAAACCGATACTCTCATAATGCAAAAGAATGTAAAGCTTAGAAAAGGTGAATTTTGGGAGTATAATAATGATGCGATTAAATATAATAATCCCGATAATAAAAATGGCATAAGAGGTGTAGCAAGATGGAAGTCTAACAAACCGATTTTTCTTATGCATTATTCTTATTCAGCATCCTACGATGCTTCGTTATATTTGGACCCATTCATGACTATGGTTGTTCCTACCAATCAATTTGTAGATACTGCCATCTTTCAAACTCCGGTTGGTAAAGCTCAATTTTTATATAATTGGCTTAATCTTATTGCAGTTGGCGATTCTACTGATAAAGGTTTTTCTTTGGTAAAATCAGTCAAATTGGATGGAAATTCGATTTATGAAAATGATAAAAATGCTTTCAAACGGATACCCGGAACAAATTATTATTGGACAACATTGAAAATGAATCCGGGAGCTCACTCTTTGTCTGCTTCTACTCGTTTTGGTGCATATATCTATGGTTTCGACGATCGCAATTCTTATGGATGGCCCGCAGCAATGTCTGTATTCCAAGCGGGTATTGATTCATCAGCCCCTATAATTAATTATACAGAAACTTGCGGCAAATATGATTTTACTATTACTGAAGATCTTTTTGGTGATGTCAAAGACTTCCCAAGGCAGTTGGATACTGGTATTAGTTTTGTAATGGTTTCTCCTGAAACACAAAATATAATATATACTAAAGATACTTTGTATAAATTCTCAAGTCAGGATAAAAAGTCGAAATTGGAATTTAGTCTTTCGGTGAAAGATGTATCCCAAAATGCTTTTCTTAAGCTTATTGCAGAGGATTTTGCAGGAAATCGCAGAACTATTGAATTAGAATTTCCATCACATCCCGAATTCTGGTATCATTCTGTATATAGCCAGTCTGAAAGAGAGTTTTCTACGGGATCTACATATTCGATGCCAATAAAAATCTATAATCGAGCTGATTCTGCCATGAAAATAAGAGATATAACTCTATTTCTGCATTATCCCTCAGACGAAATGCTGTTTAATTCAAAATGTATTTTTGATTCGAGCAATACAAGATTTAACTCAAAAATAACAAGCCAAGAATTAATAAATGGAGACTCGGTTACTCTCAGAATTAATTGTGAAATAGACGATACATTGAGATCGGCAACGATTTATCCGGAATTTCAACTACTACTTTCTCATGATTCATTAGTACATTTCAGCGGAATGTCTGTCGTAACTTCATCAAGCTCAATATGTAATTTTTATCATATAAATGCTTCGATTAGAAAAGATTTGTGTGCTTCTGAATT
>CAZBNQ010000391.1:0-3148 GCA_964493035.1 uncultured Hyphomicrobiales bacterium
TCGTAGGATAATGGATTTGAATAGAACGCATAATAATACTTTGCATTGGTCTGATATACTTGTTTTGCAATTTTATAATCTTCTTTGACTAAAGCAATAATAGATTTCAAACCACGGATTACTCTGGTTCTGACTGCCTCGTAAAGATTTTCGGTTTCGGTAAATTCTCTAAATTTATAGTGATATAAATCTCCACCCCAGATTATCCATGTGCTTTTCTTCAATATTTGAGGATTATTGTCTAAATAATAAACAAATTTTCTTTCGAAAAAACTATGAAGTATAATATTATCAGATTCAGAGCATAATTGGTGAATTTTATCAAGAGAAGAATCTACATTTTGAAAAAAATGCACATTATCCGAGCGCTGAGGCTCAGAATATTTATTCTTAGAAAACTCAGAATTAACGACAATAAATATATGATCGTCGAAGTATTTATTAATAAAATCAATATATTCGACAACAAATTTGTCGTACAGCATTAGATGACAAAATTTAATAAGAACTCCAAAAATATATTATACCAAGCCAAAAACTCCAAAAATAATGCCAAAGAATATTTAAAAACCAATTAGCACATAATAAAAAACGTCTTATATTTTTTTAAGTAACGAAAAAGTGAAATGAAACATTTAAATTTATTATTTGAATATTTAAGCCGCTATAAATCAACGATATACAAGGGATTGCTCTTTGTGACAATTTCAAATCTATGTTCTGCTTATGCTCCAAGAGTGGTAGGCAACATGGTAGATAAATTGAACAGCGGTAATTATCAAATGTCTGCAATTATGGAGCAGATATTATATATTATTCTTCTTACGATAGGAAGTGGTCTGTTTATGTACCTAACCAGACAGACAATTATAGTTGCATCACGGCTTATTGAGTATGATTTGAGACAAGATCTGATAAAATCGTTTTCTAAACGAGATATGAATTTTTTCCATAAAAATTCTACCGGTTCGCTTATGGCTCTTGCTACTAATGATATTCCTGCTGCACGAGAATTTATAGGACCTGCGGTAATGTATGGCGCCAATACGCTTACTACTTTCTCATTTTCTTTATATTTTATGCTTTCATTGAATTGGGAAATTAGCTTGATTTCAATGATACCATTGCCAATTATCACTGTGGCAACCTATTTTTTAGGTAAAAAAGTGCACGTTGCATTCAAAGATGTGCAAGAACAATTTGCTTCTCTGACTTCATCTTCGCAGGAATCAATTTCCGGTATAAGAATTATCAAATCTTATGTTAGAGAAAAGTATGAGTCGGGATTATTTAGTAGTTTAAGTGCTGATTATGCTGATAAAAATTTAAGACTTGCAAGATTGCAATCGGCATTTATGCCTGTATTGATGGTGCTTGTGGGTCTTTCTAATGCTTTGGTTTTAGGTTACGGCGGGCTTAAAGTTATGTCTGGAGCTGCTTCACTTGGCGATTTGACACAGTTCTTTATTTATCTGAATATGCTTATATGGCCAGTTGCAGCCATTGGTTGGATTACTAACATTGTGCAGCGTGCATCAGCTTCTGCGGCAAGATTGGAAGATATGTTCAAAGCAGATAATTCTATCGAAAATGCAGAACTTGGAATAGAGCTTAAAGCAGACAAAGCAGTCATAAAATTCGAAAATCTTAGCTTGAAGTATGAAAACAGCAATAATTATGCTTTTAAAAATATTGATTTAGAAGTTCCACAAGGCTCCACTGTCGGTATTATCGGGCCGGTAGGCAGCGGCAAATCGAGTCTCATTAATCTAATAGCAAGGTTGTTTGAGTATTCTGAAGGAAAATTGACGATAGCAGGACGAGATATTCGCGATTATTCGTTGAAATCACTTCGCGAAAACATTGGTTTTGTAGCCCAAGATACATTCCTTTTTTCTATGACTATCGAAGAAAACATTAGATTTGGCAAGCCCAATGCAACTATTGAAGAGATTAGAGAAGCTGCACGAATAGCTTGTTTGGATGAGGAAATTGAAAAATTTCCAGATGGATACTCAACAATGCTCGGCGAGCGAGGTATTACTTTGTCTGGTGGTCAGAAGCAGAGATTAGCTTTGGCAAGAGCTATAATTAAACAGCCTAACATATTGATTTTAGATGATTCTCTTTCGGCTGTCGATTCTCAAACGGAAGAAAAATTATTAAAGAATTTAAAACAATTCATGAAAGATAGAAGTACCTTCATTGTATCCCATAGAATGAGTGCAGTATCAAATTCTGATATAATAATTGCACTCAAGGACGGGGAAATCATCGAAAAAGGCGATCACAACACACTTTTGGAAAAAAATATTTATTATGCTAAACTCTATGAATTACAAAAACTTGAGGCGGAAATCGATAGTTTATGAGAAATTTTTTTTCAAAAAAGTAAAAATTTTCTTTGCAGATATTGGAAAAAGTATTAATTTTGTAAGCCTTCGTTGATGACGGTGGCACTAAACAAGAAAAAACGGGCAAGAAAGGGGGCCCATAGCTCAGCTGGGAGAGTGCTTGAATGGCATTCAAGAGGTCAGGAGTTCGATCCTCCTTGGGTCCACAAAAAATAAATTTGAAACGGAGTCGTAGCTCAGTTTGGTTAGAGCGCCTGCCTGTCACGCAGGAGGCCGCGAGTTCGAGCCTCGTCGACTCCGCAAAAAAGAGTCCAAGTGAATACTTGGACTCTTTTGTTTTATTATTGCTCATAGCTCTGCAAAACACAACTCTACTTGGCTTATTCAGATCTTCATATTTTTTAATTGAATCAATTGTGGCACTGTAAGCAATATAGGTGAGACTTTTTGAATCAGGTTTTGAATGAATCTAAAGTGATCAGGTTAATTGCAGTCGATAGTTGGAAGAGATAATAGATTTGATATGAATTATGAATTGAATAGAAGAAAAGATATGGTGCGTGATTAGATTTACACAGAGGAAACAAGATCTATCAATGAAAAAAGTATATGATGAAAAAAAAGTTTGAAATGATAGAAACGAAATTTATAACATTAATATATGTATTTATAGTTTGAAAGGCAAAAAGGCTAAAAAGTTAGTATAGAAGAGGGAAAATTAACAAAGAATACAAAAATAATTTGCACAGAATAAAAAAAAGTCTTAGATTTGTGTCCCTTCTGAAATGACAGAA
>CAZBNQ010000392.1:0-3140 GCA_964493035.1 uncultured Hyphomicrobiales bacterium
AAATCCAATCCCTTGTTTAATACTTTATTTTTAAACAAGTTTGCAAAATATTTAATCACTTCATAAAGATATATTTCACTTTTATTTACTTTAAGAGAGCCACTATCAATACGTGATATCTCCAAAACATCAGTAACAATACCAAGCAACCTTTCAGAAGAAGATATAATCAAATCGACATATTCATTTTTTTCATCATTAGAAAGAGAATCAATATTTTTCAATAAACTCGAAAATCCTATTATACCATTTAATGGAGTACGAATTTCATGCGACATATTCTGTAGGAAGGAGCTTTTAAGCTTATCACTTTCTTCTGCTTTATTCTTAGCATTGATTAATTCAAATTCGTAATTTCTTTGTTTTATTATATTCCACATACCTTCCACAAGTAATGACAATTGATTGATGTCTGTAAGATCGAAATCTTCATCTTTATTTGCGACCGCAATCAATCCAATCAACCTGTCTTTTTCTAAAATTGGAACACTCAAATATCTGGAAATTTTTGTATGCTCAAGAGGAAGTTCAATTATTAATTCAACTTTACTGCTAAAATCATTTATTAAATTTTGTTTTTTCTTTAAAAATTCCTTACTCCATGCCTGATAGTTTTCCATTAAAAGTTTAGAAACAATAACTTTGTTTGGATTATCAAGATTTAATTCGGATCTAATATATGCATTCAAAAGGGAGTAATCATCTTTGAAAAATCCAATAAACCCAAGCTTACCCGAACATAATTCGATTGCTTTTTGAAGAGCATAATTATATAATTCTGTAGGCTCTATATTATTCATCTTAGATAATTCAAGTAAAATGCTTAGGCGTTCGGAATTTTTTTGGATAAGCATTTCATGTTTTTTTCTATCGGTGATATCTAAAAAAGAACCGGTTAATACTCTAGGAAAACCATTCTCATCATCTATAACTTCACCTTGTGAATACACATATTTGATTTTGCCACTTGGAGTTATAATTCTTTTTTCAATTTTATAAGGAATCTTATAATTAATTGAGTCATTCACGGCTTGAGCAGCTATTTCCCTATCATCAGGGTGGATTAGTGAAAATCCAATTTCAGCATTAGGCTCGAATGATTGAGGTTCGAAACCACAAATTCTAAAGAACTCATCCGACCATTTAGCTTTGCCAGTCTGCAGATCCATTTCCCAAGAACCAAGATGAGTAATATTTTGAGCTAAAATAAGTTTTCTTTCACTTTCCTCAGTCTTAAGTTTTTCATTTAATAATTCATTTTGTTTATAATTTCTTTGAATCAACATACCGATGGAAGAAGCAATGGTCAAAAGCAAGGAAACTTCAGAATCAGACCAATCATATTTACCGCTACATTTATCAATACCGATAAAACCCCAACATCGATTATCAACAAATATGGGCATAGCAAGCAGAGAAATAATCCCCTGAGATTCGAGCACTTCCCTTTCAATCATAGGAAAATCAGCAACATTACCCTTAATTGCTAATCCTTTATTAAAATTTTCCCACCAACGGAAGGCAACAGCCTCAACATCAACATTCTGAAGTTCCGGATTATCTATTTGTGGCTCGACTTCAATATTTGCCCATTCATATCTTTGGCTCTTCAATAATTTGCCAGATTCATCTTTATGATACTCGAATATATAAACCCGATCATGCTCTACAGACTCACCAATTAGCTTCAATACTTGATTGATTATTTCATTAAAAGAAGAATCAGATAAAAGAATTTGTGTAGATTTAGCAACAGTCTCGAGCAATAAGTCCCTTCGAGCCAATTCTTTTTCTGCATTTTTTCTTTGAGTAATATCAATACTGATAGCACCAAGATATCGATTTTCTTTGGAATTGATGGGAAACTTGTAAGTTAGCCAAAAAGATTCAGTATCTCCAAAAGTATAATTAGATTCAGCAATAATCATACGATTATTAAAAAATACTTCATAATTTTCTTTTTTATATTGCTGTTCGAGATTTTCATCTAATTTAAATTCAACTTTTTGCGATAAAAGTTCGTCGACTGTAGAGTTACATAATTTGGCATATAATTCGTTACAATATATCAACTTATTAGTGCTATCTTTAATAAATACTGCTCCGGGAAGAAAATTCATAAATTCATCAAATCTTTGGTCTCTTTCAAGAATTTTCTCATCAGCTAAAACTTTATCAGTAACATTTCTTACTATAGATAAATATTCTTTATGTCCATAAGGAACTAATCTACTCTCAAAGAAAGTTTTAGTATTTACTATCATCAAAGAATATGTATAAACAGCCGGCTTTTGCGTTTCCTTTACTTTTAAAATGTTATTATAAGTAATTTCAGAAACTTCAGGAGGTAAGACTTCAAATATACTTTTATATAAAAATTGTTCAGGTGGAATATATAATTCTGAATTATCTTCAGCTTTGTAATCCAATATTATTCCATTTTCAGAAAAAACAAACAACATATCTGGATTAGCCTGAAGCAAAGCAGTATTACGCGAAGATACTTTCAATAATTCATTTTCAGCTTTTTCTTTAGCCATAATAATTTGCCTAAGCAAGAGATTCTGATAGGCAGAGTTTGAAATTTGATTGGCAAGAGTATATAATGCATTTGAAATACTTTCAAACTTTTGTAAAGTCATTGAAGGGACTTCTCTAAAGGCTTCAATGAACTTTTGCTCATCTGCACCAATTTCAATGGCATAAAGCTTCATTTTATCTTCGGTTTGAGTTTCATCTCTTACTTGGCCAATAAGCCAATTAGCAATATGTTTTCCGCCTACAGAAATCCCTGCTCCGGCATCCCACAATCCACCGCTCATGCATGTTTGAATAGTAGGACCACCATCTTTGAGTTTTCCAATTTCAGCATCAGATTTGAAACAATTGAGCTTGCCGATTTCTGTTTTTCTAATAATATCTTTACATAGTCTACAAAAATTACTTGGACGAGTGATAGGAACTCCGCTAATATCAGTTATGATAGATGCCACTCCAGTCGCAGAAGAGAATTCATCTTGAAGCCTCTGAATTTCATTTATATCAAACAAATCCTCAAATTTCAAATTCTCATTTACATTTAATTCATTTGGATATGAAAACGAATTACTATGCATATTTTCCAATTCTAACATCATAAG
>CAZBNQ010000393.1:0-3136 GCA_964493035.1 uncultured Hyphomicrobiales bacterium
GAAGAGAGATATTATAAGTTACATCAATAAGTACCGACAAACTTTTGTAGTGTGAAAATGAATGTAGAGCCTTTGCCCAGCTCACTTCTAACAAAAATATTACCTGTTTCTTCAGAAGTTTTATGTCGAGAAATAAATTCTTTACATAAAATAAGCCCTACACCAGTGCCTTTTTCGAGATTAGTTCCAATAGTAGTATGAGAAATATCGATTCTAAAGAGCTTGTTTTGGTCATCTTCACTAATACCGACCCCATTATCAGATATGCATATATCCCAATAAGTATCATGTTCGACAGCGAAAATAATTATTTCGCCATCATTGGGAGTAAATTTAATAGCATTAGTTACAAGGTTTCGAATCACTGTATCAATCATATTTTTATCGGCAAAAACCAAAGTATTTTCTTTGATAATAGACTTCAAACTTATATTTTTTTGTTTAGCTTGGTGGCTATAAATATAAGTGGAATTATAAGCTAATTCTGCCATATCGATTAGCTCAGGTTTGAAGTCGATTTTTCCTCTTTGACTACGAGACCAATATAAGAGATTTTCGAGCAATTCTGAAGTAGAAACAGCAGAACCTTGCAAATCTTTAAGTATATTCTTTATATCGTTAGCGTTCAGTTCGTCGTATCTATTATAAAGAAGTTTTATAAAATTGAGTATAACATTTACAGGATTCGTCAAGTCATGAGCAATAATCGAAAAGAATTTATCTTTTGAAGCGTTCAATTCTTTGAGTTTGGATTCAGATTCTTTAAGGGATTTTTCGTATTCTTTTCTTACAGTAATATCACGCAAGTAAGCAATAATGCGCTTTTGACCATTAATATTGATAAGTTTGGTAACAATTTCGCTGGGGAAGACTGATTTATCCTTTCTCATATTAAAAGTTTCGTGAGGTATATCGCCTGTAGTCATATCATCAGTAATAATATTCGGAAGTTTTTTTGCATTATCAGCTGGTATGAGATCTCTAATATTAAGTTTTAGCATTTCATCGCGAGAATAGCCAAACATTAGTAATCCAGCTTGATTGCAATCTAGGATATCACCGGTAATACTTTCGATAAAAATACCATCACTAGCCATTTCTACAAGAGTTCTATACTTCAATTCATTTTCTTTAAGGGCTTGTTGAGTGATAATTCTTTCAGTAATATCTCTCCATGAAGTATGCAAAAGCCATTCACCTTGCATAGGAATAGCAGTAAGAGTAACCTCGACATTAAACAAAGAACCATCGATTTTTTTATGCACCCATTCAAAACTATTATGTCCTTCAGAAAATGCTTTAAAAATCATCATTTGAGATTTAGTAATAGAATCTAGTCCGTCCGGCTGAAAATCAGGCGAAATATAATCGGGGGTTTTGCCAACAATATGTTCTTTATTAGTAGCACCAACCATTAGTAAAGCTTTTTCATTACAATCGATAAATCTATCACCTTTGATAAGCAATTGCGGATCGCCGGATTTTTCGAACAGAAGAGTAAGAATTTGTTCTCTTTCTTTTAAAGCTTTTTCTAATTCAAATTTTTCTTTTAAAGTATCGGTTAAGGTATGAATAGCAGAATGAAAATCAATATTAGATTCAGTCTTGCCGGATTGAAGTTCATTAATTAGGGGGTTAAGTAGATTATTTTTAATGTTATTAATAAAGGCATGATCGTCATTTTTATTAGTAGAATGACTAAGGAATAGTTTTTTCAAAACATTAAGGCTATCAGCCAATTCGTTCAGATATGGTAAATTTAGATCAGAATAATCGAATACTTCTAATTCACCATGGATCATAGCTTTTATATCCGAATTCAAGCGATCTAATAAATCTTTTAAAATCGGCTCCACAAATTCCCCTTGTAATTGAGACCTTAACCTGCTAATGATAATAACTAATAAAGAAAGGATTTATTTTATAAATTAAAAGGGAATTTCAAGTAGAATGTAGTGCCTTGGTTTAATTCACTTTCAAACCAGATGATACCATTATTCAATTCTGTGAATTCTTTGGATAGAATAAGCCCCAATCCGGTGCCAAGTTCGCCATGAGTGCCTATATTTTTGATATTGACATCTGTTTTGAAAATATTAGATTTAAATTCATCACTAATACCAATTCCATAATCTCTAATACTAATAATCAAGAAATTGTCTTCAATATAAGAATTAATTTCAATCTTGGAATTTTCGAATGAATATTTGCAAGCATTAGAAATTAGGTTTCTAACAATTGTAGAAAACATAGGGAAATCAATCAAAAGGAAAATTGATTCATCAATGTTATTAAGAACATTGATTTGTTTTTTAGCAAGCAAATCATTTAAGAAATTAATTTGTTCGATAATTGCATTTTTGACATTTATTTTGACAGGATTAATAGAGATTTTACCAGTCTGAGCAGAAGCCCATTCCAAAAGATTATTAAGAAGTTTAAATAAGTTATCAGCAGATTTTTGCATGCTGATAGCAACTTCTTGAAATTCTCTAATAGTAAGGTTTTTAAAATTATTTACAAGATCATTAAGAAGGTTAGTAAAGCCTGAAATTGGATTTTTAAGATCGTGAGCAATCAATGAAAAAAATCTGTCTTTACTAGCATTAATTTCTTTCAGTTTGGCTTCGACTTGCTTGAGTTCACTAATATCAGTAGCAAAACCAATCAAACCTTTCATATTCCCAAAACTATCAAAGAATGGCATTTTGTCTAATTTAAACCATTGGTTTTTGTCATGATTTAATTCAATTATTCGATTAGTAATTGCTATTTGATTTTGCAAGACATTCAAATCAGCATCAAAAAATTTAGTTTGAACTTCATCAAAAATTTCAGGTGACTTGAACTTAAGAGATTGGGATTGTAGAATAAAGTCTGAGAAGTATTTGTTAGTTTTGACAAATCTATTATTTAAATCTTTATAATATATGAGAGCTGGAATAGAATTGATAATCAATTCAAGTTCATTTTTTGATTCTTGAATAGCAAGCTCAGCCTTTTTCAAATTTGTTACATTAGTAGAAATACAAGCAATCTCTAAAACATTAGTATTAAGGTAACTAATTGGATATATAAAATTCAAGTAATAATACATTTCGTTATTAACGAATATCTCAGATTCGCTTGAATAGTT
>CAZBNQ010000394.1:0-3118 GCA_964493035.1 uncultured Hyphomicrobiales bacterium
GCTAAAGTACTTGAATCATCAAAAAAATTCTCTAATTTTAAAGGCTCATTATCAAAATCAGCAAAAGATTTTTTTAATGTAGTTGATGCTTATTATAGCAACGAAAAAATTGCTGTAAGACTATTTTTCTATTCTTCGATGATTAGAGATTTAGACCTAAATGATGGTAAATATCAAGGATTATTCGATCGCACTCAAAAGCTTTTCAGCGAAGTCAATGCTAATGCATCGTTCTTTCTACCTGAACTGATGGCAATCCCTGACGAAACAATTAAAAAATTTATCGCCGAAGAATCAGGATTGAAGCAATACGAACATAGAATAAATGAACTCCGCCGAATGAAAAAATACACTTTGTCTTCAGATCAAGAAAAAATGCTCGCACAGCTCTCACCCGTTTTTGATATTCCAGAATCGACTTATGGAATACTAAACGATGCTGAACTTCCTTTTCCAACAGTAAAAGGTACTAAAGGCGAAGACGTAAAGATCTCTCATGGCAGATATCGTGCTGCATTATTCTCTGAAGATAGAGAATATAGAAAAACAATTTACAAAGGTACTTATGAACCATACAACACGCTTAAAGGTACTTTTGCATCTTTATATAATGGCAGAGTGAAACAAAGATTGGCAACTGCAGAGATTAGAGGATATAAATCTGCTCGCGAAGGATATTTATATGCCGATAATATTCCAGTCGAAGTTTATGACAACTTAATAAAAACTACAAGAGATAATATAAAGATATTGCACCGTTGGGCAAATCTTAAAAAACGCGCTCTCAAACTTGATGAATTGCATCCTTATGATACTTACACATCATTAGTACCAGGATTCAACAAAGAATATACTTTTGATGAAGCTAAAGCTATTTGCCTCGAAGCTCTAAAACCATTAGGCGAAGAATATCAAGATGCATTAAAAAAATGTTTCGACAATCGTTGGATCGATGTTTATGAAACTGAAGGAAAACGAAGCGGTGCATATTCAAACGGTTGTGGATGTGGAGTTCACCCTTACATTTTGCTCAATTGGAACAACACAATGGACGACCTATTCACTTTAGCTCATGAATTAGGTCATAATATGCATTCATATTTCACAGAAAAAACTCAACCATATCACTATGCTAATTACTCAACTTTTGTTGCAGAAGTTGCTTCTACAACAAATGAAGCTTTATTACTAGATTATTTGATTAAAAATGCTAAAACTCCTGCAGAAAAATTATCATTGATAGAAAAGTTTTTATTGAATGCACAACAAACATTTTTCCGCCAAACTCGTTTTGCTGATTTTGAAATGCAAACACATGACAAAGCTCAAAAAGGCGAAATTTTGAATGCAGATCAATTGACTAAACTTTTCGGTGATATGTATCAGTTCTATTGGGGTCCTGATATGGTTACTGACTACGAAGAAGGTTTGTCTTGGGCAAGAATACCTCACCTATACAAATACAACTTTTATGTATTCCAATATGCTACTGGCTTTGCTGCTGCTCAAGCACTTTCGCAACAAATTATTGAAGAAGGCAAACCTGCAATTAAAAGATATTTGGGGTTCTTAGAATCTGGTAGCTCTGTCTATCCAATTGATGTTCTCAAAAAAGCTGGTGTCGATATGTCTCGCCCAGAACCAATCAATAAAACTTTAGATAAAATGAACAAATATATGGATGAATTAGAATTATTATTAAATTTGAAAAAATAATTAATTCATTGATTTATAAGAAAAAAGCTGTCAATATCGACAGCTTTTTTCATTTATTTAAAAATTTATTCAATTTTTTTCAAATTTTTTGTAACATAACAAATGTTCATGTATTACTATTAATGGGTCTATACATACAGAGGGTTATTTAAAACACATCTCTTCGTTTTTTATAACCTCTGTATTTTTTTTATTCTTTTATAAACGAATAAAACTTATTAGCTAATTTAATAAAATACAACCCTTGGCTTAAACATCTAATATCCAAACCATTGTTAATACTTTCTATTCTATACTCTTCAATATATTCACCTAATGAATTAAATAGAATAATTTTTGAATTCATATCTGTTTCAATATTTTTATCAATATAGATTCTTTCTGTAGCCGGGTTTGGATATAATATCAGTTCATCAGTTTTTTTGTCTATATTTTCTATCGATTCAACAATGAAATTATGAAGCCGGGCTCGATATACTTTGTTGGTAGTTACATAAATATAAGTACTATCGAAATCGATATGCTTAATGCTATACTCATTCAATCCTTCATTAATTTTTTGCCAAGATAAACCTTGATTTAAAGATACAAAAATTCCCGCATTTTCGGTTGCTGCAAACAAACATCCATTTGCAGATTCGATTTGATTAATGGTTACTTTTTTAGGTATTCCTTCTGAACTTTTTATCCAATTATTTGCATGATCATTTGAGTAATAAACTCCATCGTTAGTTCCTAAAAATAATTTTCCATAAGTATATTTGAAACAAATTGGATTCACATCATCTGGTTTGTGCCTTTTTTCCCAATTTATACCAAAGTCTTTCGACTGAAAAATTCCATATACATTATTTAGAAAAACACCGGAATCAGTTAATGCCAAATCGATAACCTCAAGACTATCATTTAATCCTTTATTCCTCTTAGTCCAATGAAAACCATGATCTAAGCTAATATAAACACCTTGTCCGTCTGAGCCAATCAACCAACATGTGTCAGTAATCAACATTGTATTGATTTTGAATTCTTGCAATCCACTGCTACGATTTTTCCAAGTAAATCCTCTATCAGAAGACACATAGAAGTTATCTTCTAAAGTGCCTGCAAAAAGCAAAGAGTCTTTATATCTTAAGCAAGATATATATTTATTGTTGATACTTGAATTACTAAGATTCCATCTAATTCCATTATCAGTTGATATCCAAATACCATTCGATTCTGTTCCTGCCAAAAGATTTCCTTTATAACATGCAAAAGAATTCAAATAATATGAATTGGTATTCATTTCCTTGTTTCGCCAAATACTCTGGACAGCATCCAAAAATGTCTTACAAGTATCTTGGCTTAGATATAATCCATTACTACTTGTGCCAATAAATATATTATTATCATCGATTAATGC
>CAZBNQ010000395.1:0-3116 GCA_964493035.1 uncultured Hyphomicrobiales bacterium
TTTTTATTAAATTGCATTTTTTGAATTAAATGAAATGCATATGCAAGCTAATGATGAATTAAAAGCCGAGGTTAGAGATTTTTGGGATAGTAAAACCTGCGGCACTTGGGAAATCGAAAAAGAAAAATTTTCGAAGGAATACTTTGAAGAAATTGAAGATGTTAGATATAAATTACAACCTGAAATATTTTCTTTTGCTGAGTTTACTCGCTACAATTCTAAAAAAGTTTTAGAAGTTGGAGTTGGGGCTGGAACTGATTTCCTTCAATGGGTTAGAGCCGGTGCCGAAGCTTGGGGAATTGATCTAACTGAAAATGCCTGCGAACACGTTCGTAGGCGGCTTGAGTTATATAATCTCAAAGCTAAAGATATTAGAGTAGCTGATTCTGAAAATTTACCCTTCGAGGATAATTCTTTCGATTTAGTTTGGAGTTGGGGCGTAATTCATCATTCACCTAATACTCCTAAAGCACTCTATGAAATTATTCGAGTGCTCAAACCAGGTGCAAAAGCAAAAATCATGATTTATCACAGACATTCTATTTTGGCTTATCTTTTTTGGGTGAAACATGCTTTGCTTAAATTTCGACCATGGAAATCCTTAGCTTGGGTTTTGTGGAATTTTATGGAAAGCTCCGGTACTAAGGCTTATTCTGTCAAAGAAGTTGAAAAATTACTCGAGTCTAAACCTGTTACAAATGTTAAGATTAAACCTGTTTTGACTTATTATGATAAATTGCTGAGATTTAATAAACCAATGCAATTTGTTTCTAAAGTTTTGGCAGTTATTTTAGGTGGAGACAAAGCTGGTTGGTTTTTAACTATCGAATTTGACAAAAAAATGTAACCCTTAGCATTTTACTGTGTTAATATTTTAATTGTTTATCTTTGGGTTAATGGTTTGTATCGATTTTTTACGATATTTTTTTTGATTTTTACGGTTCAGTATTTAAATGCCGAGTCTATTAATCTTTATGATATTAACTCAAGCAATTTTCCTGAAATGAAAGCCAAGCTTTTTGTCTTGGATAATTCTGGCAATCAGATTACTAATTTATCGACTTCATTATTTACTTTAACGGAAAACTCACAGCCGGCTACAATTAAAAATATCACTTGCAATCCTGCTTCCACACCTCAAGCAATTTCTTCGGTCCTGACAATCGATATTTCTGCTTCGATGAAAGGAAAAGGGTTGGAACTCGCCAAAGCTGCTGCCAAAGAATGGCTTGAGCTTTTCCCTTATAATAATTCTGAATGTGCTGTTTCCAGTTTTAATCATAATAATTATATTAATTCAGACCTTACTAATAATAAATCTAAACTTTTGAAATCTATTGAAAACTTTCTTCCAGATGGTGGAACTAACTTCAATACTGCTCTTATCGATTCTTCCTTTGGCGCTTTACTGCTTCTTGACAAAGCTAAATACAACAAAATAGTTGTATTATTAACTGACGGCGAAGCTGATGGAAATCAGAGCAATATAATCCAAATTGCAAAATCAAAAGGTATTAAAGTATTTTCAGTTGTTATTGGTATCGATTGTCCGGAAATACTTAAAAATATTTCTTCCCAGACTGGTGGATACTGCTTTAATAATATTCAGACTATTGATGAAATAAAAAGTGCATACCGCACTATTCTTAGCTTATCAAGAAATTTGCAAGCTTGCGAACTATCTTGGATTAGCAATAGTTGTTCTCAATCGAATTCGATTATTCTTAAAAGTGATCTCTCTGCTATTAGTACTAATGCCTCATACAATGTGCCGTTAGATAGACTACCTTCTTTAAGCTTTAATAAACAAAGTTATTATTTTGGCAAAATTTTGTTCCCATTTTCAAAAATCGAACAATTTACATTGAAAGCCAATAATTCCGATTTCACTGTAAACTCATCTAATATTGATAACAATGCTTTTAAAATTGATAGTTGGGGTGGGTCTGCTCCACCTTTTACTCTTAAAAATGGTGAATCGAGAACTATTAATATAAAGTTTGAGCCAAATGATACATTATATACAGTTTCGAAATTCAGTCTGAATATTGATAAATGCTTCAGTCCTGAACTAATTTTATCTGGCGGCTCCAAAGATACAGCATCATCGAAACAATTGGAAGTAATATACCCAAATGGTGGTGAATTAATTCTTGCTGAGTCTAAGACTAAATTAATCTGGTCCGGTATATTGCCGGAGGATTCTGTTTTAATTGAAATTAAAAAAACTAACAGCAAGTGGGATACTATCTCTACTAACGCCTCGAGCTTGTCATATAATTGGCTTTCTTATCAGGATGAAGGTGATTATCTTTTAAGAGTTAGGCACATGTCTAATTTCACAGACCTTTCCAAAATTAGAACAATAAATGAAGGCACTACTCCGATTAAATCAATCGCTTGGAATCCTAATGGAGACAAAATTGCTATTGCACAATCAAATAGAGTCTATGTAAGAGATTATTCCAATTGGAATTTATATCGTACAATTTCATCAAGCGAAAATCAACTTCTGTATCTAAGATGGAATCCCATTAATCAATATATTGCTAGAACAGGTAATTATGACCATATTTTAGTTTGGAATTCTGATAATTCTTCTGATGTTGCAGGATACAGATTGGATACTAAAATCCTTAATCATATTGCTTGGTCGCCCGATGGAACTACTATGGCTATAGGATCGACTGAAGGCATAGTTTATATTTGGAATACTAATGAAACCAAGCCGAGCAGAGGATTTTCTTTGTCAGGTACTAATCTTACACATTTGCAATGGTCACCAGACGGGCAATTTATTTATACATCCTCCACTGATGGACGATTATTAAAATGGAATGCTTCGAATGCTTCTCTAGAAAAAAGCATTGTCATTGCTGCAGGACCAATCAAATCATTTGATATAAGCAATTCAGGCAAGTACCTTGCTTACACATTTAATAATAAAGTGTTTTTGATGAATCTCGAAATTTTCAGTGTATTCAAGACTATTGATAATTTCTCAAATGTCAGCAAACTTAAATTCAATTTAGATAATCAATATTTGGCAATATCAGATGTAAATACATTATATTTTTATTCATTTCTTGAAAA
Organism: uncultured Hyphomicrobiales bacterium; assembly: GCA_964493035.1. Taxonomy (GTDB): domain Bacteria; phylum Bacteroidota; class Ignavibacteria; order Kapaibacteriales; family UBA2268; genus JAUQWR01. The sequence goes on from CAZBNQ010000395.1 coordinate 3,094, forward strand.
TAAAATCAATTCAGAATATAACC
>CAZBNQ010000396.1:0-3111 GCA_964493035.1 uncultured Hyphomicrobiales bacterium
GAAAGCATTAATTTTTTAATATTTTCGCATCAATATATAGTCTAATTACATTTAACATCAAATATCATTTTAGAAATATACTTGCTCTTGACCATTTAGGATCTTGGTTAATCTCATAGCCAAATCTACGGACTAATCCTTCTTTATTAATTTGTAGCTGCAAGTAATCATGCACTTTTTGAGGTTCATCCAAGTAGATAAACACATCAAGAAAAGTATCATTAAATAAATGACCAATATAATGTGCAGTAGCAAGATTTTTAATTTCAGTTAATAATTCATTTTCGAGCTTAGTAGCAATTGCATACTCGCTATCGAATGGTAAGCCATTGTCAAAAACACTATCTAAATTGAGAGCTATTGATAATTTCAAACACCAAGGATATTTTTCTTTTTGCTTGTAATGTTTATAAGCAAAATTAAATGAGCCCACTACCGGTTTATTATAGATAATTGCATTCACTAAAAAAAAACTATCAGCAGGGAAAATTTCTTTACGATCAGGTATATTAATGTGTTTTGAACAAGAAATGGTCGAAAGAAAAGTTGCAATCAATATAAATCCAACTGTTTTCATAAAAGTAATCTTTATGTTTTACAACAATAGTTAACCTATTTATTTACAAGAATATAAGAACTATCATTAAATTAATAAATCATTTCAAAACAAAAAAATAATTTATTTATTAAGGGCGGTCCCTGAGCTTGTCGAAGGGCGGTCCCTGAGCATGTGTCCAACCGGACACTGAGCCTGTCGAAGTGCCCGACCCCAAACCAATCGAAGGGCGGTCCCTGAGCATGTGTCCAACCGGACACTGAGCCTGTCGAAGTGCCCGACCCCAAACCAATCGAAGTGCGGTCCCTGAGCCTGTCGAAGGGGAGCCTGTCGAAGGTGCTCTATTAGTTAATCGAAGGGCGGCTGACAATATTATTCAAATATTCTGTCAATATTATTTTGGGTGTTATATAATTCGCTCCACCCAATTTACCTCCGAAAAGATTTTCAAATACAAAGTTTTCAATTTGAAAAATTGGCATTTGTGTGATTAAATTAGATTCTATTGAATAACTCATATCATTCATATAGCCCAACATAGATCTACTATTAGTCGCATATATCTCAGATTCAGTATCAGTTTGATATTCAGCGAAGAGTTGAGAAAAGCCTTGTCTTTCTAACAAAGATTTCAGATGAGCAGGTAATTCTTTTATGGCTTTATTCAAAGATTTTTCTGGAACTATTACTGATACCAAAGTGGGATAGTGGAGAAAATGAATACCTGATTTTCCAGGTTTACCCATTGAAACAATTGACGCGTACCACTCACCCGGCATTTTCTCGGTTAAGGGGCTCAAATTCTTAACCTCTTTTATTCGGGCAATGTTTAGCAATTTTTTTGTAGCTCTTATTTTCATCTCGTTGTGGATTGCTTTTTGGGTTTTTCATCAACTCATTTATCTACGTATTCTCAATAAATGACTTATTAAATTAAAACAAATAACAAACTTATCCAAATCTTTGATTATGATTATTATCAGTTTCACTTAAATATTAGAAATATCATGAGAATATTGCTGCTCCAATGATATATATTATATTAATTTACCAATATTAATATATAAGAATCAGAGAACGATCTAAGAATCAATAATTTCTCGCAATAAGCAATCAATATTACTTTCGATTATACCGCCATGATAACATATAATCTTATTAGGACTTAAACTTATAATTTTATTTATACTTTTAACGCATGTTTCAATGTCTAAAGCAAATTCGGGATTGGCTATATTCAACTTATTATTTTCTAATGCCAAGGAATCTGCAGCAATAAAAACTTGATTATATTCATCGAACAAGGAAGTATGTCCAGGAGTATGGCCGGGTGTAGCAACTACTTTTAAACCCGGTAGGATATAATCTCCATCATTTACTTGCGAATCAACCTTGCAATATTTTATTGAATTTAAATAATTTAAAAAATTTATACCAAATTCGAGATCTTCTCCACTGAGTTTTTTGTTGAATTCTTCAGCCTGAATTATTCTTAAAGATTTTTTACTGCCTTCTATATATGGAGCTTCAATTGTTGAAGATATTACTTCGATATTATTATTAAGTTTTTTTAGTTCATTTAAAGCTCCAATATGATCATGATCGTGGTGACTAATGAAAATTTTAGTAATGTCGCTAATCGAAAATCCAAATCTTTTTAATTCTTTTTCGATCTGATCAACTTGATCCGGATAGCCTGCATCGCAAAGCAGCAAATCAGACTCATTGAAAAAAATAACTGGATTTACATTTAAATTGTTTGTACCATTAGTTTTTTCTAAAGTCAATACACCGATATTTAGCATTTTAATCCTTTACATAATAGGTAAATGAAAGTAATATTTATTTAACAAAATAGAATATGAAATAATCATTCAAGAAAAAGTACATATTCTAAAATTAATTAATGAGAAAAATCAATATTATTCAAAAATAAATAATATTCTTGGATAATAACACATTTCAATGATAATTGTAGTTTTTAATTAAAATTGAAATGAGAATTGACTTACTATAAAATACTCTTGTGATGTTTTAAAGTGTAAACATGTTGCTAAAAATTAAGAACATCAGTAATAATAAATATGGAACAATCAAAAGTCAAAATCAATTTTAGTATAACGAGAATTCTAAGAACAACTAGAACTCAAATATGAACTCAATAATAGATTGATATCATAATTTGTTATTATAATTTTCAGAAGCAGTTTTTAATTCTTCTAAACTAGTTTGCATTCCTTTATCTAAACTTTTCTGAAAGTAGTTCTTAAATAATCGAGGCAAAACACCTTGAAGGCTCTCTTCGACATGTACGATTGTAACATTGTCATTTTGGATGAATTCCCAATTGTGAATTGCGCTCGCACCGAATGTTTTTCCTGTCCAACCAAACAAGGTTTTAGGTTTAATTGTATGTATAACTGATCTAAAAGATATACCATTTGCTTTCCACATGAAAGAAGAGCCTTCATTCAAATTAGCATTGAGTATAGATTCGGAGACACTTTTTTGCCAGCTTGGCCATTTATTTATATCAGTTAATACATGCCATACAG
>CAZBNQ010000397.1:0-3077 GCA_964493035.1 uncultured Hyphomicrobiales bacterium
CACAAAATCTATCATAGCATCTTTTCCAAAGGCAATTCTATATTTTTGTTCATCTTTGGCAATTAACTCTTTTATGACTGTTTCCGAATCAAATTCAATTTTGATATTTGCTTCAGGAAATATTTTCCCTACATTATCTTTATCTATACCAAAAGTTTTTGGTAGCTCAGATATAAATGCAGATTCTAGATTCTTTTGTATTTTTTCTTTATACTTGATGTATATATCATATAAATCAAGCCTAATACTACCCTTTTCAAAGAATTCTTTTAATTCATCAATTATAAAATTATTATAAATACTCTCTGAGGTCAATCTATTAATAGCGTAAATACAATAAGCAATATATGTTTTACCGGTATTGTTAGGTCCGCAAAGAACTATTAATTTCTTTGATAAATCAATCTTAGCTTCTTTGATTGATCCGATATTTTCAAATATTATTTTCATTTTTACCTCAATTCAAAACATTTCATCACATTCAGTAAATGAATATGTTTTTATTTATCTGAGTCCACGTTATTACTAGTCAAATATTTTACAAGTAACTATATTATATATTAAGATGATACAACAATACTAAGTGTTATTTTCTCAGTACATCAATTATCGCAATATCTATATTTCATAAGAACAACACAAATGACAATATTTTAGAAAATAGTATTTCTCTTTATCGAGATAAAGTTTATAAATATACAATTTATTAAGAGTTTAAAGTATTATTAGATCAATTTATCTATGCCATACAATTCTACTTTCAAACATCCTCATTTTATTATCATATACAAACAAAAAAGCTTTGGCATTTTATCAGTGCCAAAGCTTCAAATTATTTTCGTAATAAAACTATTTATTTGATTTCAATTCAGTCATACTAAACAAAGCGCTTAGTTGAATACCAGCAGCCATAAGTTTTTCAGGACCACCCGATTCTCTATCAATTACGCATAAAGCTTTATCAATCTTAGCACCAAGCTTGCGGAGTTCCTCGACACTAATTATTATTTGTCCGCCGCTGGTTACAACATCTTCAATAATTAATACATTTTTATCTTTAATATCGACACCTTCGGCTAATTTGCATGTGCCATATTCTTTAGCATGCTTGCGCACAAAAACCATAGGAATACCAGTAATTAATGAAATAGCAGTAGCCACAGGTATTCCGCCCATTTCTAAAGCACCAAGGCAATCGATACCTTCAGGTATCATTTTCGCCATTTCGCTTGCAATTTCCTTTAAAATTTCGGGGCGAGCTTCGAACTGATATTTATCAAAATATTCGTTGCTTATCACTCCGCTGCGAAGTAAAAACTCACCGGTTATATAAGCATTGTCATAAATCTTTTTAGCTAATTCTTTGCGTTCCATAACTTAATTCTTCTTTATATATTTTAAATAATCTATCGGCAAATCTGCGTAAATATAAAGGCTTACTGCCATAGCAGCAAGGCACTGATTATATTCGTCAAATACAATTTTTTCGAAAGTATCGCTATCGGAATGATGATATACAAAATATTTGCCCTGATCATTTGTTGATAGGCTTCCACCAGGATATCCCAATCTCATCATAGGTCCAATATCTACACCACCACCTCTATTATCAACTACTAAATCTTTGTTTATTAATTTTAGTATCGGTTCCATTAGTTTCAAAATTTGAAATAGTGAAGAATCACATGTAAATCTGACAGCAGATGGTGCAAAACATCCTGAATCCCATTCAAATACCAAAACATGCGGTTCATCACCATGCTTAGCAGCATAAGCTTTGCCACCTCGAGCACCATTCTCTTCGTTTGCCCACATAACTGAGCGCAGTGTGCGTTTAGGAGCAAGCCCTAAATCTTTCAATATTTTTAAAGCACCCCAAGAAGCAACACATGCAGAAGCATCATCATGGGCGCCGGTACCTAAATCCCAGCCATCAATATGCCCACCGAATGCAATTATTTCTTCAGCTTTTTCATTGCCACGAAGCTCGCTAAGCACATTATAACTCAAAGCATCAGGCAAATTCTCACTTTCTAATGTCAAGGATATTTCCGGTGTAATTCCTCTATCCTGAAGTCTTTGAAGTAATTCTGCATCTTCAATCGATATTGCAGCATGTGGAATTTTTTCGACTGTATCTGCATAAACCATCATTCCGGTATGAACAGAAACCAAATTTTGTGGTGTAACTGAGCGGGTCAAGCTGGCTATTGCTCCTGCTTGAGCAGCATTTATTGCACCAACAAATCTAAATTGAACTGCTTGACCATAATTTTTAAAAGGAACATTATAGACTACTATTTTACCTTTTGCTAAATCTTTTTTGGCAGCCAAATCATCAAATCCATTGACGACCAAAACTTTAGCCTTTACTCCGCCTTTAGGAGTTGATATACTTCCACCAAAAGCAAGAACAGGAATTTTATGTTTCCAAGGGCTTGTCATTATGCACTCTTCTGTGCCTCTCACCCAATGTGGCACCATTACAGAATCGGTTCGCACATTATCCAACCCGTCGTTCTTCATTTCCTTTACAATCCAACGAATTGCATTTTCAAGATTTTCAGATCCGGATAGTCTATGTCCGAATACATCACAAACATATCCTAAGTTTTTATAAGAGCTTGAATCGCTCATTACTTTTGAAATTATTCGTTCGGCAATTGGTTTATATTTATTAATTATAAATTCTTGATTGATCTGTGCATTCAAATACACTGCAGAAACAACTAAAATCATTGCAAGTATAAAACTTTTCTTCATATCCATCTCCCATAATTTCATTTAAACAAAATTATGAAAAATATCTAAAAGTATTGCTTTGAATTTTCTTCTTAAAATCATATTTTTATACAATATTTCTGATTCATTTTTAAAATTGAGGAAATTTTTTAGGATTTGATTATGAAACAATTCGTATTATTTATCATTCTAAGTTTATCAATTTGTAGTTGCAAGATTTATAATAAGAAAGATATTAGAGATTGCACAAAAACAAAGCCACCAATAAACCTATTTGATTCTACTTCAGCAATATCTTTAGATAGCGTCAAGTTTGCTGAAAAATTAAAAACTGT
>CAZBNQ010000398.1:0-3077 GCA_964493035.1 uncultured Hyphomicrobiales bacterium
TTTTCATCGTTGACAATAGTCAGAGCTTCTTTTTCTGTTAAAGGTGCTGTATCGGGAGAATTATCACATTTCGGCCCGCAAGCCAAAGGGATACCGTAACCTGCAGGTTCAGTCACCGAATGTACTCCAGCACCAAAAGCTCCTCCAATATAAGCAGCATGAGCATTTGCATATAATGAGAGCAATTTTCCGATAGAATCTGTAATAATATTTTTATCAGCAAATTCAGTTAAATTTTTCCCTTTATTTATCGATTCTAATACTTCAGAAAGCAATACATTATTAGGAAGTTTAGATTTTATATCATCGATCGCTTCATTTGTTGGTTCGTGAGGAACAATAATTGCCCTGATATTATTAATTCCTTCTTCATTAAGTCTATTTATTGATTTAATAATAATATCTTCATCTTCTTCCCATGTAGAGCCGGCAACAAAAACAAAATCGCCCTGCTTGAAGAAACCATGTTTCAATATTGGAGATTTTCTTGCAGTCTGAACTCTTTCGTGTATTCTATCAAATCTAGTATCGGTCATAGTAACTATCGGAATGTGAAGTTTCATAAGATCAAAATATTGAGTGTGATGCAATGAAACTGTATAGATAGTATCAAAAAGTTTGTAATTTGATCTGAAAAAAGACTTAATAAAAAATAGTTTATTAATGATTGAATCCTTTGGTGAAGTTGCATCAATCAAAATTGTCGGAATTTCTCTCTCTTTAAGTTCAGTTAGATGATTTTTCCAAAGTTCGTAACGAACAAAAACAGCATAATCAGGTTGAATTTTATCTAAAAATAATTTTGCATTGTCTTTCGTATCGAAAGGCATATACAAAAATTCATCAGCATAAGGATATTTTTTTTGATTATTATAGCCCGAAGGAGAATAAAAAGAGCATATTATTTTAATGTGCGGTTTTTTGAATTTAATTAATTCAATAACAGGTTTGGCTTGTTCGAATTCGCCCATAGACGACACATGAAACCAAACACGTTTTTCATCGGTCTGCTTTTCTAACTTTGCATTTAATAATACTTTGCGCCAGTTCTTTTCCCTTTCTTTGAGTTTTGGAAGAATTGGTAGTAGCAAAGCTTTTAAAATAATTCCAGCCGGAATCAGTGTTGTATTATATAAAAAATTGTAAAAATTCAATTTTTTATCCTATTTCTGTTTTAAAAACAAATAATATAATGCAAAAATAATTAAGAACAATGATTATTCAATGATAAATATGAAAAACAAATTTATTGAAAGACTCGAGCAGGGTGCTCTGCTATTTGATGGAGGAATGGGCACTGAATTATATAATCGTGGTGTCTTCATTAATAAATGCTTCGAAGAACTAAATTTAACCAATCCAGATCTTATTCTACAAGTTCACGAAGACTATATAAAAGCCGGTGCTGACGTTATTGAGACTAATACCTTTGCTGCCGGCAAAATCAAACTAAAACATCATCAGTTAGAAGATAAATTATATGAAATAAATCGAAAGGGTGCTGAAATAGCAGTCAAAGCTGCTAAATCTAATGCTTTTGTTGCCGGGGCTATTGGTCCTTTAGGTCTTTTGATCGAACCGCTTGGGCCTACTTCCTACTCCGAAGCTGAAGATTATTTCAAAGAACAAATAATTGCACTTAAAGATGGTGGAGTTGATTTATTTATTTGTGAGACTTTTGTTTATATAGACGAATTGAAAATCGCAATTCAAGCTATTAGAAAATATTCTGATTTGCCGGTGATCGCTCAAATTACAATCGATGAAGATCTTACTTCTCTTACTGGTGCTAATCCCGAAGAAGTAGTTTTATTATTAGAATCATTAGGCGCTGATGCAATCGGGATTAATTGCACAGTTGGTCCGCAAATAATGTTGAATTGGCTAGAAAGAGTTAGAAAAATCACAAATCGAAAAATTTCGATTATGCCCAATGCCGGCAAGCCTAAAAATATTGATGGTAGAAATATTTATCTCACTTCTCCGGAATATCTTGGCGAATATGCAAAGCATTTCATTCATGCGGGTGCTGATATTATTGGTGGATGTTGCGGAACCGGTCCCGAGCATATTAAACGTATGAGAAATATGCTTGACTCAATAAAGCCAGACTTGAAGAAAAAACAATTTGTACTGAAAGAATCTGTTACTACAATTGAAACAAAAGAAGTTCATCGCGAGCAGAAATCAAAACTATCCAGAAGACTCTCTGATGGGAAATTTGTTACTTTGGCAGAATTACTTTCGCCACATGGATCATTAGCAAATAAAGAAATAGAGAAAGCTAAAGAATTGTATTTCTTTGGTGTTGATGCTATTAATATCCCGGACGGACCAAGAGCAAGTGCAAGAATGTCTGCTCTATCTTTAGCTGTTCAGATTCAGCAAAAAGTAGGTATAGAGACAGTTTTGCATTATGTATGCCGTGATAGAAATGTAATAGGTATTCAATCAGACTTGCTCGGCGCATATTCGTTAGGATTAAAAAACATTTTAGCTATAACAGGCGATCCACCAAAACTGGGAAACTATCCGGATGCTACTGCAGTATTTGACGTAGATTCAATAGGTTTGGTAAATATTATTAATAGGCTTAATAATGGTTTGGATATTGCCGGTAATAAAATTGCAAATGGAAGCAATTTGTTTGCCGGGGTTGGCGCCAATCCCGGTGCAGTCAATTTAGACGAAGAAATTAGAAGATTAGATTGGAAGGTAGATGCTGGAGCAGAATATGTTATCACCCAACCGATCTTTGATTTAGATATTTTTTACAAATTTTTGAAGAGAATTGAGCATATTAAAATACCAATAATAGCCGGAATATGGCCACTAACTTCAATTAGAAATGCTGAGTTTATGAACAACGAGATACCCGGCTGCAATGTACCAGATTATATTTTGGGACGACTTAAAAGATTGGCAGATGATAAAGAAGCAAGCCTAAACGAAGGAATTTTGATAGCTAAGGAAATATTGGCAACACTCCGAAATGATATACAAGGAGTTCAAGTTTCTGCTCCTTTTGGAAGAGTAGAAAGTGTTGTTGCTGTTTTAGAATCTTATATTTAAGCAAA
>CAZBNQ010000399.1:0-3074 GCA_964493035.1 uncultured Hyphomicrobiales bacterium
AAATTACAAATGGAATTATTAGTGAAGTAGAAGAAAAAGAAGATGGACTAGTGCTTATAATCGATGGAGTAAGACATGATTTCGACAATTCTGTAGCCTATCCGGGCTTTGTTGATAGTCATTGTCATGTTACCGGCATTGGTATGAGATTATCCATGGTAAATCTTTCTGATTGCAAGTCTGAAGAGGAATGTATCGAAAAGCTTAAAAATTCAAATTATTTGCGTGATGGTTGGATTGAAGGTTGGGGATGGAACCAAGAAAATTGGACAACAAAAGAATTTCCTGACAAGAGATTGCTCGATCAGGCTTTTCCGAATAATCCGGTCTGCCTAACACGTATAGATGGACATTCGCAATGGGTAAATTCACGAGCTCTGCAAATTGCCGAGATAAAATCTAATTTATTAGATCCTCCGGGAGGACAAATAATGAGAAACGAGCAAGGCGAGCCAAATGGGATATTAATAGATAATGCAATAAATTATGTATTGGAGGTTATTCCTCCTTATTCACCTGAGCAAATTGCAGGATTTATTTCAAAATCACTAAATAATTTAGCAGCAAACGGCATTACTGAAGTTCATGATATGGATGTAGAAATAATGTATATTGATGTGTTTAAGGAAATGTTAATTCAAAAAATGCTCCCTATTAGAGTTGCTTCGTATGTGAAAGCTCAAAATAACGAATGGATGAGAGATTCAGTAAGAGGTTTTGTTAGTGATTTCTTGAGTGTAAGAGGACTAAAGTTTTATATTGATGGAGCATTAGGTTCAAAGGGTGCATCTTTGATAGGAACTTATGCTAATGATGATAAATCAGGATTAAATTTAATAGAAGAAAAATCTCTATTCAATAGAGCAAAAATGGGATTGATCAATGGTTTTGACATTGCAGTGCATGCAATTGGCGATAATGCTTGCAGTACTGCTCTTAATGTCTTTAGTAATCTTCGAAAAGATCCGTTATTAAAAGGCAAAGGAAGATTAAGACTTGAGCATTCGCAGATGATTGATAAAAATGATATTCAAAAATTTAATAATAATAATCTAGTGGCATCAGTTCAGCCAATTCATTATTCGAGCGATTGCTCCGGGATGTTTCAATCAAGAATAAGACCTGAATATTTTGATAGTTCATATAGATGGAAGAGCTTGATTGATGCCGGTGCCATAATAATAGCAGGTAGCGATTCTCCGATTGAATCCCATAATCCTTTGATTGGTTTATGGTCATTTATAAATAGAAAACCATTTGTTGGTGATTTTTGCTTAAATGCTGATGAAGCACTAAGCCCTGATCTGGCTTTGGACGCTTATTGTGTAAATCCGCATATTGCGCTTGGCAACGAGCAAAAGCGGGGTGCTCTCAAAGAATGGATGCAGGCTGATATTACTATTGTTAATAAAGATATTGCTCTAATGAAAGATTCAAGTTGGAATAGTTTCAAAATTGTTGCTACTATATGCAATGGTAATATTATTTACCAAGCATAATTACAATTTTTGCAAAAGTTGCGACAAAATTGTCGAATATGACTAGTTTGAAATTTGTGTAAAAAGCGTGAAACATTGAATGGATCACGCTTTTAAATTTTTGGCACGGCACTTGTAATATATACTTTGAATGTGATTATTTTTAAAACAAAAGGAGAAAAAACAATGAAAAGAACAATGGCTTATCTCACATTAGCAATTATGTTAGTATTTGCTGCTTCAAGCTTTGATGCATTTGCACAAAACAAAAACATGAAAAATGCTCAAAATGGCAAAACAACAACAAAAACAGTAAATATGGGTAAAAACTATATTGACGCAAATAATGATGGCAAATGTGACAACATGGGTAAAGGCACAGGTACTTGCACTGGTACATGCACAAACAAAGACAAATGTGCTAACTACGTAGATGCAAACAACAATGGCAAATGTGACTTAAAAGAAAATGGTACATGCCCTGGCAAAAAAGACGGAACAGGCAAAGGTAAAGGCAAAGGCAAAGGAAAAGGCAATTGCGGTGGCTGCACAAACCAACCACAACCATAAATTTCATAACACAAGGCGATAACCCTAATACCGGTGTACTTAAATTAAGTCACCGGTTTTTTTTATCTTTTGAAAACTTGACCTTTCCAGACAATATTTTTACGAATTACTGTGAATGGAATTATTAGTTCAATAAGCATAAAAAATGCAATAGAAGGAATAATCCAAGGTCTTAGATAGCCTTGTTTTAGAATAGTAACAGAGCTATTAATCAAGGAATAATCGCCGGCAAATCTTACGAAAAGAACTGCAAATATCCAGAACAGATTTCCTTCAAAAATGGAAATTGCAAGTCCCAACCAAATCGAAAGCGAAGATACGACAAAAATTGCTGCTTTCCAGCCCAATTCTAATCCACCAACTGACCAACGACGATGCTGGCTGATATATTCTTTGAATGTATTTACCGGATTAGTTTTAACTGTAGTTTCGGGTGAGCAAATATATTGGATTCCATGTCCTGATTCAAATATAGCTTTTTGCAAAGCCATATCTTCAGTTACTGAAAACCTTATTTTTTTATAGCCGCCAATTCTATTAAAATCTTCCGTACGAACAGAAAGATTATTGCCAAAGCAGCCTAAAAGTCTTTTCCAACCAACTCCAGCACTAGACATAGTACACATATAAATCCATTCAACTGCTTGGACTATATCAAAAATTCTTTTACCTTTGACTAAAGTGAAAGCAGAAACCAAGCCTACATTTTTGTCATTAAAATGAGCAGAAATTGATTTAATCCATTCAGGTGAAACTTCGCAATCAGCATCAGTCATAAGTATAATTTCGCCTATAGCTTGATTTATTCCGGCTTGCAAAGCACCTGGCTTGCCTCTAAGATTACTTTTTTGACTTTCTTCAGTAATATTAACAATTTTAAGATTTTTTAATTCAGATTGCAAATCAGTCAAAATTTCGAAAGTATTATCTTCCGAACGATCGTTGACAGCAATGATTTCGAATCTATTCATAGGATAATTTGATTGTGCTAATGATTGTATGCATGAACGTATATTATGTGATTCA
>CAZBNQ010000400.1:0-3043 GCA_964493035.1 uncultured Hyphomicrobiales bacterium
GTATATATCTTTATTCTATTATCTTTATCAAATGCTTCGAATATTTTGTCTATTAATATCTTTTTATGATTTTGGATTTTATGAATACCAGTGCTCAAAACCCAATCTACTCCTGATTCTAATGCAATAATACCGGGCAAATTCTGAGTTCCTGCTTCATATTTCAAAGGAATATCTTCAGGTTGATATAGCATATTGCTTTTTGCACCAGTGCCACCGGTTTTTAATGGTCTCAGATCGATACCTTGCCTGATAAATAAACCTCCAATTCCCTGAATTCCATACATCGATTTATGACCAGTAAATGCCAACAAATCAATATTCATTCTTTCAACATCAAGTTCTACCGCTCCTATCCCCTGAGAAGCATCTACAACAAACAGCAATCCATGTTCTTTTGCAATCCTGCCAATTGTTTCTAAATCTTGTACTGCACCAGTAACATTCGAACTAAAGTTGATTATTATAGCTTTGGTATCTCGACGGATTTCCTTAAGTATTTCTTCAGGATTGACAAATCCAAATTCGTCGCAGGATACAAAACTAATCTCCAAATTTTCTTCTTTTGATCTATGATTCAATGGACGAATAACAGAATTGTGTTCTGTAGCACTCGCAATTACGTGTGAATTATTAAGCTCCAATCCCCTTATTATCAAATTCAAAGATTCAGTCGATCCGGAACTGAATATTATATTTAATGGTTCAGGTGCATTAATTAATTTAGCTATTTTCATCCTACAAGACAACACGACATCAACTTCTTCATCATCGTTGGATGAACGAGAAGGCGAAACCGGTATACCAGCAAAATAACTGTTTAAAGCATCAATCACTTGAGTTGGTTTCGGATAGCTTGTCGCTGCATTATTCAAATAAATCATAATAAACCTATTGAGCTAATTTGCCATCAGGATTGATCATAGGATAATCAGGTAATATTAGTCCCTTTTGAATTTTTTTCAATTTATTTTTTACTAATGTCTTTCTCAAAGGAGTCAATTTTTCAAAAAACAAAATACCATTCAAATGGTCGATTTCATGCTGAACCACTCTTGATAAAAATCCATCTGCATGAAGATTAATTTCTTTCCCTTCGAGATTATAATATTGAACGTCTATCTCTTCAGGACGAGCAACCTTTTCATATAATTCCGGCACACTGAGGCAGCCTTCAGTCATTTCGATAGTTGATTCGGAGCTATCAATTATAACAGGATTTATCATCACAATAGGCTCATATTTAGCAGTATCTTCCGGATCGGATATATCAACCACTAAAATTGATTTGTCCATCCCAACTTGATTGCCTGCCAAACCAACACCATTCCCTGTATTATACATGGTTTCGAGCATGTCTTTTGCTAGTTGCCTGATTGATTCATCTATATTTTCTATATCATTTGTTTTCTTCTTCAAAATTGGATGAAAACAATTATAAATTGGCAGTATTGCCATCGTCTACTCTTGTTAATTTTAAAAAATATTGAACACAAAATTACTTATAATATTTGAATTTACAAAGCTTTTGACCTGTAACTTTTTTGAATTTTACTGTGTTTTAATTTTTATAATAACAAGCAATTTGTTAATTTTAGCAAATTAATGAGGGTAAAAATGAAAAGATTATTCATTATAGTTATCGTATTTCTTAGTGTAATATCACTAACTAATGCAAAAAAAGTGAAATTAAATATTGACTATGCTTCGTTCAAATCCGGTGATTCTAAATCTAATTGGGAATTATATTATTCATTTCCTGATACTTTGATGAGTTTTGCCAAATTTGATGATGTTTTTTGGCGTGGTGAAATTAAATTTTCTCTTTCCATCTTCTCCCAAATCAAAGAAGAATTAACTGATTCTTGGTCGGCCGAAAGATACCTTGAAAATCCAAATTTCCCTCATCAAATTAATTTAACCGGGAAAAAAAGTTATTTGTTGTTTCCCGGGCAATATACTGCAGAAATGAAAATTTGGGATGTCTATGATTCGTCTACTGTTCAAGTTTTAAAATTTAATTTTAATGTAAAACAATTTGATGATATTAGCCCTGCTATAAGCGATTTGACTTTAGCATCTTCAATTTCTGCTGCTTCCACTGATTCTAACTCGCTCGAATTCATTTTCAAAAAAAATGCATTCACCGTTATTCCTAATGCTGCACTTGAATACTATGGTATTGGTTCTTACATTCCTTTATATTACGAATTGTATAATTTCGATAAATTATCTGATTCTACTGAAATTATTATTTCTATTCTAGATGGTGCTAAAAGAAAAATCAAAGAATATTCTAAAAAGTTTATCACTAAGCAAAGCACTATGATCGATATTGCAAATCTTCCTAACGACTCTTTAGCTACTGGTGTCTACTACCTGAGAATGGAATGTTTTGATAAAAAAGATGTGAAACTTTCAAGCATCGATAAAAAATTCTTTATTCTTAATACTATCAAACCAGATTTGTCAATTGGATTTAATGAAAGCCAGTCTTTCGAAACTAGCGAATGGGCTATTATGAGCGAAGAACAAGTCGATTTGGAATATAAATACATTGAAATAAAGCTTAATAACAACGAAAAGAAAACTTTTAATCTACTCTCAGATGTCAAAGCTAAACAAAAATTCTTGTTCTCTTATTGGAAACAAAAGGATATTGATACTATTCCATTTGTAAATGTAGAACTTGAAAATTACCGTGAACTTGTACGTTATGCCAACAATTTCTATAGCTTTGGTGATAAAACTAATGGCTGGAATAGCGATAGAGGCAGAATTTTGTTGAAATATGGCAAACCAAACCAAATTGAATATCATGCCAGCGAAGGCACTAACCGAGCGTATGAAGAATGGATTTATACATCAAATAACAATATTGGTGCTCAATTCTACTTTGTCGATGTCAGAGGTGACACACGTTTCCGTTTGGTTCACTCTACTCGTATGGAAGATGCATATAATCCAAATTGGTTCAAACAATATGTACCAATCATGCACAATCCTGAAGACGAACAAAATAATTCAAACAATCAAAACAATA
>CAZBNQ010000401.1:0-3034 GCA_964493035.1 uncultured Hyphomicrobiales bacterium
GTTATCCACGTAATTTTGAAAGAGACTGCCAAATGGCTGAATCTGCAGGATGTGATTATTTGTTTGCTCCTGATATTTTAGAAATGTATCCTATTGGTTTTTCTTGTAATGTGATTATAAGAAATATTACAGACAAGTTTGAAGGTGAGCGCCGTCCGGGGCATTTTGACGGTGTGGCTCTCATTGTTGCTAAATTATTTAATGCTGTAAGGCCTAATGCTTCGATTTTCGGTCAAAAAGATTATCAACAGACTCTTGTGATTAAGCAAATGGCAAAAGATCTTAATTTTGGAATTGATATTATTATTGCTCCAACAATGAGAGAGCCCGATGGGCTTGCTATGAGCTCCAGAAATACTTATTTATCTAAGCAAGAAAGAGAAGATGCTATTATTTTGTTTAAAGCATTGGAAGAAGCTAAGATGGCTATCGATGGTGGCTGCCGCGAAAGAAAAGTGATTAATGCTATTATGCATAAAACTCTAAGGTCTATTCCTCAGATTAAAATTGATTATGCTTCTTCGGCTTTGGCTGATAATTTGGACGAGCCTGACACTTTTTTGGCAGGCGACCGTATTGTATTATTGATTGCTGCTTATATGGGCAAAACTAGATTAATTGATAATTCTTTGGTTACTATTCCTAAAGGTAAATAAATGATAATTGTAAGTGCATGCCTTGCCGGTTTCAAATGTAGATATGATGGTGATTCATGCCATAATGATTATGTGCATGATTTAGTAAAATCAGGGCAAGCAATTGCTGTATGCCCTGAAGAGCTTGGTGGACTTTCTACTCCAAGAGTACCTTGCGAGATAATCGATGGAAAAGTGATTTCAAAAAATGGTGTCGATTGTAGTGAAGAGTTTAATAAAGGTGCACAAGAAGTTTTGAAAATTGCTTTAGAAAATAATAGTAAACTTGCTATTATGAAAGCAAACTCTCCTTCTTGTGGTTCTAATGTGATTTATGATGGTAGTTTCTCAGGTAAAAAAATCTCTGGTGATGGAATTACTACTAAGCTTCTTAAAGAAAATGGCATTGAAGTAAAAACTGAAAATGAATTATAATAAAAATGGCTGCTTGTTCGAAATCAGGCAGCCTTTGCTAAACATGGGATCAAGGAATTGCTTAGCAATTTATTTGTTCACTACTATTTTTCTTAAAACATCCTTTCCTGATATTGGAATTTTTATCCAATATACTCCTTTATCTAAATATGATAAATCTATGCTAATTATGTCGATATTATTATTAGAAAATTTTAAATTGGAGCTTATATTCTGTCCTAACTCATTATAGAGTTCGAGATTTGAATTGTGATCAAAATATTTTGATTTTATATTGAAAGAGTTGATACATGGGTTTGGATAAACATTTAAATCAATTTCAGAATCATTTTCTTCTTCTATATAAGTGACGATATTTTTCATTTTGACAAGTAAACCTGCATTACCGCCAAGCCATGCATAGGAATTATTATAAAATGAAATACAATAGACATTGTAATTGTTATCCAAATTAATAATATCCCATGTATTGCCCGAATCTTTAGTAGAATAAAGATCCCCATTTGTCAGATAGCCGTGTTGCTTATCAAAAAAATGTATATTAACATCTGAATAACTACTAAAGTAATTATCTTTAAAAGTTTTACACCCATCTAATGTTTTAGAAATATAATCACTATCAGATATAAACCCTTCATTTTCATTGAAAAAGTATAAACAATTTATATTTCTATTCATCTGAAGTTTCGAAACTTGCTCCCAAGTTTTGCCTGCGTCTTTGGTACGATATATAGCGAAAGAGTCTCCGCCAATATAAGCAGTAGAGTCATTACAAACAGAAATACAATTAAAATTGCCTGAGAAATAAGTTGCTTTTTTTTGCCAGTTTTTTCCTTGGTCATTACTCAAAAAAACAGCGCTATTATTTCCAACACAGATGAGAGTGGTATCGTTAAGTTTTTTTATGTCATTAATAGGTATATTTAGAATTGATAATGTAGTCCAAGTATCACCATAATCAGCACTTCTAAGAATAGCACCATTCTCGGCTGTCAACATAATTTTGTTGTTTATGTAATTTAAGCTTTTTATCTGGTAATTAATGTTGAATTCAAAATTTTTATGCCAAATAATACCATTATTATTCGAAATGTATAATGCATTGTTATTATCGAAGAAAAGAATGTTTTTATCGTCAATACATAATATTTTGTTTATGTAAGACTTTGTGTTATTATTAATAATATCCCAATTAGAGCAAAAGTCTTTAGAGATTATAAGTTCATTTATATCATTGATAACAAAACAAATATCATCATGGAAAGCGAAATATTTTAATTTTTCAGAATTTAACTGAGATTGCGGAGTCCAATTCAATCCCAAGTCAGTAGATTTGACAATACGAGCAGATTCAATTAAAGCATAAAGATTATTTTTGTAAGAAGTGATATAATCGTAATTATGAGTAGAATCTTTTAATATCCAATTTAAGCCGGAATTAGTAGATTCAAATAATCTTTCATTTTCGTCAATCATAAAATAATGATTACTATCAAAAAATAGTAGCTGCTTAGGAATGATACCATTCAAATTTACAGGCTTTAGAGATTTGCCAGCATCATTACTAATAAGGTATCTGTAATTATAAGACAAGAAAACAGCTCGATTTTCATCATAAGGAAATATATCATAAAGATTTTCATCTTCCAATTTTGATTTTTGGTTCCAAGTAGATCCCAAATCATAACTTTGAAAAACCTCATTTTGAGAAATAGCCCAAATAGTATTTTTTAAAGGTTTAATTTTTTTTAGATTTAAATCAGAATTTTCAAAAACGATTATCCAAGAGTTGCCTAAATCATTTGATTTAGCAATTTGATAGGTATTGTAGGCGATAATTGAGTTGGAATCGACAAAGAAAACATCTAAAGTGTTTTTGATAGGAATATTAACAATTTCGGTATAAGTCTTTCCAAAATCTTTAGTGTAAGAATAACAATTATAATTAAATACAATCCACTTAT
>CAZBNQ010000402.1:0-3015 GCA_964493035.1 uncultured Hyphomicrobiales bacterium
AATTTATTGACAGCATCAAGAAAAGAACCTCTATCCTTAAGATTTACTTTATTCAGAGGATAAATTTTATTAGGAGCAGTTCTGACAATAATTTCTTGAGATTCGATTTTATTTGTATTTATATTGACAAATCCGCTTGTATAAATGTCGTGCAAAAATTCTTTAATATCTCTGCTAATTTTATTTATTTCGGCAATTTTGATTTTATCAGAACGATTAGCAAATGGTTTTATTGCCTTATCTGAGACAGCATCAAAATTAGGATTCATATTAGAATTATATGTTTTGACCAATTCCAAAATTGATTGAATTTTTTCGATTGCAAGATATTCAGCACTTTGATCAACTATGAAAATGTATGGTTGATTATCTCTAGCGTCATTCACTTCCTTATTATAAAGCTGATTTGGTTTATAAACCGGAAATGTAAACTCTGCCTTAAGAGTCTGAGATGTCCAAACATAACCTGGGGTAAGTTTATTCTTATCCGAATCCTCGATTTTTTGTTCAATATGAATAACAAAAAACAAAGCACAAGATATAATAGTAAATGCCAAGACAGCTATTTTCACGTAAAGTGAATATCTGAAAGTATGTGGATCTCCATGAGCTTCGGCTGCTCTTTGACTTACTAATTTCTGAAATAATGTTTGTCGCGCCATTTTTTAATCAAAAGAATTCAACAATCAAACTAAAATAGCATTTTTTTGCGAGAGTAAAAATAAAAAAGGGATTATATAATAAAAATATAATCCCTTTTATTGCTTATATAATGAGCTATTTGACTACAACAAATGGTAGTACTTTAGTATAATTTTTCGAACTTATTCTTGCATAATAGTTTGATGATGCCAAATCATCAGTATCTATTTTTATTAATGGATTTGAATCATTCACTTCAAATTGGCCTAAATCTTTAATAATATTGCCTAATTCATCAAATATTTGAAGATTAAGAGTTGAATTCACTCCATCGAGTTTGACGTAAACAGATCCATTGCCATGAATAGGATTAGGATAAATTGATAAATCCTTATTATCATCTTGGACGGATACAAGAACTTCAGAAGATACATTTTGACAAATAACTTTGAGATCGTTTATCATTACTGAATCAGGAATAAAATCTAAAGTTAGTTTATAAGTTTGTTCTTTGCTATCATTTACAAATACTTTAGAAAACTTTACATTACCATTTTGATAAAATAATAGTTCTATTGGCATAACAAAAACACTTGGTACATTATTGCCACTCTGGTTTTGCACAACAGTAACTTCGGCTTCAATTTTATCGCCTACTGTAGTAGCATTTGTAACCGTTGAATATTTTGGGTGCCCGGCTTGAAAAATCCACTGATCAAAATATGTATCTAATGATATTGGAGGATTTTTGAATTCGGATTTGAAAAACTCAATAAAATCTTTAGTTTCAATTGATTTATTGCCAAATTTAGCAAAATAGTTTCTAAGAGTTTTAAAGTATTCATCATCACCCATCATTTCTCTAAGCATATGATAAACCCAAGAAGCTTTGTTATAAACTAAAAGAGGATATGAGCCCGAAAAAATTGAATTAGTTTCTATGCCATAGATAGGAGTAGTAAATATTTTAATTCTTTTGAAATAGTCATTCAAATTTTGGCGCATGTAATAATAGTAATAATCTTTATTATTATTTAATTTTTCGTAAAAAATAGCTTCACTCCAAGTAGCACCACCTTCATTAAGCCAAATATCATTCCATGTAGCACAAGTAACTAAATCGCCTAACCATTGATGGGCTAATTCATGAGCTATGCCAAAATCTGACCATCCACGAAGCCAAGCTCTGGTAATAGTAGTCATAGTTTGGTGTTCCATTCCTCCAAATCCAAATGGCTGAACAGATACCATTCCATACTTTGAGAAAGGATACTCACTATAGATAGTGGAATATATTTCCATCATTTTAACAGTATTTCTAAATGAGTACTCAGCACTATATTTAGAGCCATCAATAATTGAATCTTGATAATCGTTTGGCCACGCATAATACTTAATTTCAATTGAATCATTAGGATTGCTTACCTTTTTATACCAATGAGATATTGTCTTATATTTGCTGGCAGTTACAGCCATCAAATAAGTTGCCATTATATCATTATCTTCCCAAACAAATGTGCTAGGCTCACCAGGATTTTTTATTACTTCTTTTAAAAGTCCATTTGCAGCAACTTCAAATCCTTCAGGTACTTTGATAGTAAATTTAACTGAAGCCTTGTCGTATGGTGCATCATTGCAAGGCATCCAATATCTAGCGTCCTCTGGTTCCGACATTGTATAAGCTATATTTTCTTCGACAAATACAGAATCACCAGTGGGTCCAAAACCAACAAACATACCTTTCTGATACGGGAAAAAGCCTCGATATTGCTTAAAAACATGAGTGTAAGTAACCTCAATTTTCAAAACATCATCAATTTTTGTAGATTTATTTAGATTAATATTTAATAAACCATTTGCAGTATCATAAACAAAAGAAGCTACTTGATTATCAACCTTTACAACAAAGTCTTGATTGTCTATTGTGTTAAGTTTGATAATATCAGTATTGGCAGAGTCTATTTTCACAGTTAATATCACTTTGCCTGTGTAATTAAAGTTCTTAGGATTAGTACTTAATGGATTGGTCCAATCCATAAAAATATCATAACTGACAACATCATATTTTTCTCTTTGAATTTTTGAATCTAAAATGCTGTTAGCAATTTTTCTTTTGTACTTATCTAATTCAAAATGATGAGGTTTGGAAATTTTCATTTCCAATGGTTGAGAGAAATCTCTAATTTCTTCAGGTATTTGCGCAAAACAAACCAAATTAATCATTACTAAAGCTAAAAGCCAGTAAATCAGACGCATGTGAACTCCAATTACTAAAAATTATTCTATTACTATTTCGTTAAGCCTAAAAATGCTTAAGTTCTCTTATTATTTATACTAAGATTAATTTAAGCTTAAAAAAGTTACATAATTTAA
>CAZBNQ010000403.1:0-3005 GCA_964493035.1 uncultured Hyphomicrobiales bacterium
GCAAGAATGATACAAATTACTGCCGCGAAGAGAGCGATACCTTCGATAAGAGCGGCTGAAATAATCATACTTGTTCTGATTGCACCTGCTGCTTCAGGTTGACGGCCTGTTGCATCCATAGCCGATGAAGCTAATTTGCCGATACCAAATGCAGCACCGAATACTGTAAATCCTGCACCTAAGCCCGCTGCCAAATATGCTAATGCGGTTGGTTCCATATCACATCTCCAATGTAGTTAGATAAACAAATAATAATAAAAATTTTATGCATGATGTCCATGTTCTTCGTGACCATGATCACCGATGGCTAAGCCAACAAATATTGATGTCAACATTGTGAATATATAAGCCTGCAAGAAGCACACCAATAATTCCAATGAATAGACAAACAAAGATACACCGGTTACTGCCGGCGAAATATATAAATTCTTGAAGTAGAATATCAATCCTAAAAGCGAAAATAACACGGCGTGGCCTGCTGTCATATTCGCAAAAAGACGAACAGTGAGCGCAAATGGCTTAATAAACAAACCTGCTACTTCGATTGGTATCATAATAAAGAATAACCACCATGGTGCTCCTCCAAGCAAGTGTTTAAACCATGCACCTATTCCGCTTACTAATACCGCAGTAATATTAACAACCAAAAATGCGGTTATAGCCAAAGCTGCTGTAACTGGCACTGCACCGGTTGCTGTGTGGCCGCCAGGCAATAGTCCAATTAAATTCAATATTAAAATAAAGAAAAATAGGCCGATGAAGTAGGGTAGAAGTTTGTCTGCTGTTTTTACTCCTGGTATATTGGGCCTTACAATTTCGTCGCGAACGTAAAGGTAACCCATCTCGATAATATTTTGCAAACCTTTAGGTGCACTAATCGGATTCTTTTTATATTTTCGGCCGACAACACCAAAAACAAACAAAAGTAGCAAAATACCAACCCACTGGAATACTACAAGATTAGTGATTGAAAGATCCAAAGCAGGAGATTGCCCGTCGGAAGTTCTCACAATTTTGCCATGACCATGAGTAGTATATAAGCCTGCTTCTTTCATTGATTGAGGTGAAGAATATATATGCAAGCCATTATCCACAAGAATTACAGGCAAATCTGCAACATGAAGAGGACCAATATATAATCCGGGGTGGTCTCCTAATTCAGCAAAAATCTGACTAAAAACATCTTGTTTGCCTTCTGCATGCTCATTTGAAGCTCCGTGAGCCGAAGCGTCAACTTCTTTATGATGAGTATTTTCCGCGTGTGAAGAAGCTTCGTTGTGTCCATTATCCTGACCAACGCTATTTGTCGCTAAACTTGACGAAAGGTATTCAGACGCCATATAATCAACCTTATAATGTGTATTCTCGTGCAAATTACATTTATTATTTAAATTCTCAAAAAACAATCAATTTAGATTTGTTTTTCATTTTCTTGCAAACTTATTTTATGAATATAGATTATTTCAAAAATAATTCCTATAAAATAAGAAACAAAAAGACTAATCAAAAACGAAAAGTAATGAATTGGAGAAAATTTTATCAACAAATAGGAAATTACACTAATAAATAGAATTCGAACAGACATCGATAAAACTATATTTCGGTAAAATTTCTCCCATACATTCCTTTTATTTTTAACGGCTATTAAAGTAGCAATTGTAATGCTTACAATTGAAAGAGTCAATCCAATGACTACCGATATAATTACATTTATTGCCATTTTTGCCAAAAAACTTTTAAAAAATCGTTCATTAGTCCAATTTATTGTATTGGTACATTATTTTTTCATATTTATTTTTCCACATCAAGTCTGCAACTCTTGCAATTAACTAAATTAATTAATAGCTACTTGACTAATAATTAGCTCGATTATTATAATTAGCTTAAAAAATTTTTAGATTTGTTGCTTTTGTAAAAATTTTGTAAAATTAAGTTTGAATATTAACGTATTATTGAAAAAGTAAAAAAAATGTATTGGGCATATGTCGTTAATTGAATCATTGATAGAAACACAAGAATTCGCAACTCTGCCTCCTGTAGCGGCGAGAGTGCTTTCTTTGCTGGAGGATGAAAATATCGATATCCGCGATATTTCTAAGGTTATCGAAACCGATCCTTCGCTTACTTTAAAACTTCTTAGGGTTGCAAATTCTCCTCTTTATGCTACAAGAACTGAGGTTAGTTCTATTCATCAAGCAATTATTACTCTTGGTTTGAATAGATTGACTAATATTGTTTTAGGTGTCTCAATTTTTTCTAAGTTTTTAATGTCATCCCAGAAAATGGCTGCTGAGCTTATGGAAAAATTTTGGTGGCATGCTTCGTGCACCGGTATGGTTTCTAAATCTTTAGCTGTTAAAGTTAATCGATTTTATAAGGAAAATGAATTTATCGGCGGATTGCTTCATGATATTGGCAAGCTGGCCATGATTCAATACGATACTCCTAAATATGGACAGGTTGTGGCTAAAGTCGAAAAAGGTGCTACTGATGTTGAAGCTGAATTCGACGTTTATGGTGTGAACCACTGCCAAGTTGGTGCTGAAATTTCTAAATTATGGAAATTACCTAACGAATTGACTACTATTATTGCTTATCATACTAAGCCATCCGAAACTACTGTTCATAAAGAAATTGTTGCCGCTGTTCGTGTTGCTGATATGCTTACTGAAATTTGGGGTGCCGGTTTTTATGAAGGTATTAAAACTCTTAAACTCGAAGAAACCGATGCTTGGGCTGTTTTGACTGATCAACTGCCCGAACTCAAAAACCTCGATGTCGAAGTCTTTACTTTCGAATTAGAGCAGGATTTTAAGAAATCTACCGACTTCTTAAATATTATTGTTCAATAGATTTATATTAATTATTTGAGCTAATTATGAAACGCAAAATCACTTTTGCTCTTTTGCTATTTGTTTTGAATTCATTTTATTCTTTTGCAGATATAAATAATGACGAAGAAATTATTAAATGTGGAACTTTTCTTAGTAAACCTGAAAAAATTA
>CAZBNQ010000404.1:0-2971 GCA_964493035.1 uncultured Hyphomicrobiales bacterium
TATTAGATATTTATGCACAGAACAATAATAGTTTAAAAAAAGTAAAATTACAATTGAAATGGAAGCATCAATTTCAATTTGCAGGATATTATGCAGCAATAGAAAAAGGCTATTATAAAAAATTTGGTCTTGAAGTTGAAATACTTGAAGCTAGAACCAATAAAGAACCTGCTCAAATTGTTTTTGATAAAGAAGCGGATTTTGGTATAGGAATGTCTGATATTCTTATTTATAAGTCTAAAGGCTTCGAACCAGTAGTTTTAGCTTCTATATTCCAACATTCACCATTAGCTGTCTTAGCTCCTAAATCAACTGGTATTGAAACTGTGCATGATTTAGTTGGTAAAAAACTTATGTTAGAGGATCATTCTGCTGATTTTATTGCCTACATGAATGACGAAGGAATAAAATTGAGTTCTTGTATTGTTTATCCTCATACTTTTGGTATGGAAAAACTGATATCCGGAGAAGTTGATGCTAGTACTGTATATCTAACAACCGAACCTTTTGAGTTGCAAAAACTTGGTATTGAATATAATATCTTGAATCCTGTGGCTGGTGGTATTGATTTTTATGGTGATCTTTTGTTTACAAGTAAGGAATATTTAAATAATAATCCTGAAATTGTAGATAAATTTTTGGAAGCTTCGCTCATGGGATGGGAATATGCCATGAAAAATCAAAATGAAATAATTGATTTAATTCATAATAAATATTCAAAGAGACTTTCTAAAGTACATTTACTGTTCGAAGCAAATCAAATGAATAAATTTGTTCTACCCGATATAGTAAAAATTGGATATAACAATAAGGGACGTTGGGAAAATATTCTAAATATTTATAAAAAATATGGCTTTGTAGACGAAAAAACTAGTATTGACGGTTTGCTTTATGATGAATATAAAAAAAGTTCAATTTCATATCTCAATAAATTCACTATTATTTTATTTCTAATTATAGTGATAGTAAGTGCTGTTGTGTTTTTATACGTTCGGCTTGTCAAAAAATTAAAAAAGGAAATAAAAAATAAAGAGTTGATATATTCAGAACTAGTGTTAAATAGAGAGAAGTATAAATTAATTAGTGAAAATATAAATGATGTTGTTTGGTTGTTGGATCCTATCAATAAAGTATTTACTTATATTAGTCCATCAGTAAAGACAATTTGGGGATTAGATGATAGGGATATCATGGATAGTAAAAATTATGAGTTTCTCAAAACCTCCTTTTTCTATAATATTTTTACATCCAAAGATACTTTTATTGCCTTCGATTCTCAAAACAACTATCACGAAGAATTTTATTATAATTGCCAGGATACCTGCAAATGGATTGAAATAAATGCAAAATACTACATCAATCCCGAAGACAATAAAATACAAATTATAGGTACTTTTAAGGACATAAGTATTAGAAAGCAGATTGAAGCGGATTTGACCAAACAAGCCGGCTTTTTAGATAAAATAATTGATTCGCTTCCTTATCCATTTTATATTATTGATGCTAATAACTATAAAATTATTAAATCAAATTCTAAAGCAAGAGTTGATCCTGAAAATAAAAAGATAACATGTTATTCGCTTACTCATAATTCCAATGCACCATGCGATTGTGCAAATCATGAATGTCCACTTCAAAAAATAAAAGAGAAAGGTGAATATACCATACTCGAGCATTTGCATGTTGATGAAAATGGTAATGAAAAAATATTTGAAGTTCATGGCTATCCAATTTATAATGAGAATAATGAGATTATTCAAATGATCGAATTTTCGATAGATATAAGCAAAAGAAAAGAAATGGAAATTGCTCTTATCGAAAATGAAAAACAATTCCATAAAGTTATTGAAAATCTTCCTTATTCTATGAGTATAATTACATTAGACGGAACAATTTTGTATGCAAATCAAAAGGCTTTCGAACTATTTGATTTGAATAATGAAGACGTAATCGGTAGGCAAATGGCTACATTTTTCTGGATTAATCAAAACGAAAGAAATGAGTGGATTGAAAAAATCAAAAACAATGAATTAGTTAGTGATTTCGAAGTACAAGTTCAAACCCTCAGTGGTAAAAAACTATGGATTAATATGAGTGGATTGATAATTATTTATCAAAATCAAACTTGTATTTTATCTACTCATCACGATGTTTCAAATCGAAGAATGATTGAAGATGATCTACGCAAATTGTATAAAGCAGTAGAGCAAAGCCCTGTTAGTATTGTGATTACAAATCTCGAAGGTAATATAGTATATGTCAATCCAAAATTCACTTCAGTTACCGGATATACTAAAGAAGAGGCAATAGGAAAAAATCCAAGAATTTTGAAATCAAATGAGTCTGCGCCGGAATTATATCAAGAGCTTTGGAAATCTCTCCAAGAGGGAAAAGAATGGCGTGGTGTATTCACTAATGTAAAGAAAAATGGTGAATTATATTATGAGTCTGCTCAAATCTCCCCAATAAAAAATGATAATGGCGAAATAACTCATTATTTAGCTGTAAAAGAGGATATTACAGAAAAGAAAATGTTTGAAAATGCATTAATTGAAAGTGAAGAAAAACTAAGGACTATTATTGATACTTCACCCGATACATTTGCTCTTACTAATATTGACGGAAATATTCAATATGTTTCTCCTCACGGAATAAAATTGTGGGGTTATGAATCAATTGATGAGATTAGAGGCAAGAATATTCTTGAATTTGTACACCCAAGCTATCATGAAAAAGCAATCTTGAATATTAAAGAAATGTTTAAAGGAAATATGACCGGTGCTGCTGAATATTTAATGATGAGAAAAGATGGGTCTACTTTTTATGCTGAAGCAAATGCTAATATTCTAAAAGATGCAAAGAATAATCCTAGCGGTGTTGTTTATATAGACCGTGATATTACTGAAAGAAAAATTGCCGAACAATTAATTAAGGAAAGTGAAGAAAGACATCGATTGCTTTTCAATACTTC
>CAZBNQ010000405.1:0-2967 GCA_964493035.1 uncultured Hyphomicrobiales bacterium
AACAACAAAAGCAGCTAAAACAAGAAATAATTTTTTCATTTATAAACCCCTAATAAATATTAAAAAACTTTTGATTCAATTACGAAATGATATGACATTTGTTTCAAATTTATATCACAAATTAAAAAATTTAGAAACTTCAATCAATATTTTATAATTTGCATTTTTAATTATTACCAATTTTGGAGCACTTATGTACGGCAAAATGAAAGATTTTTTAGCTTCGGAGTTGAAATCTCTCGAAGAACAAAAGTTATATAAACATGAAAGAATAATCGAAAGCGCTCAAGGTGCTGAAATTATCGTAAAAGGCAAGAAAGTACTAAATTTTTGTGCCAATAACTATTTAGGTTTGTCATCACACCCTGAATTGATCAAAGCGGCTCACGAATCAATAGAAGAAAGAGGCTATGGTCTTAGCTCAGTAAGATTTATCTGTGGCACTCAAGATATACATAAAACATTAGAACAAAAAGTTTCTGAATTTTTAGGTACTGAAGATACAATATTGTTTTCATCTTGCTTTGATGCAAATGGTGCAGTATTTGAGCCCTTATTTTTAGCTGAAGATGCCATTATCACAGATGCGTTAAATCATGCTTCGATTATTGATGGTATTCGATTGGCAAAAGCTCAACGCTGGATATACAAACACGGCGATATGAGAGATGTAGAAGAAGAAGATCCTGCTACAGGCAAGATGGCAAAAGGTTTGGAAAGATGCTTGAAAGAAGCTAAAGAAGCCGGCTGCAGATTTGTTGTTATTGCTACTGATTCTGTATTTTCCATGGATGGCGATATTGCAAAATTAGATGAAATCTGCGATTTAGCTGAAAAATATGAAGCTTTGGTAATGATTGACGAAAGCCATTCCTCAGGATTTATGGGCAAAACCGGTCGTGGTGTGCACGAGCATTTCAATGTAATGAATAGAATTGATATTATTACTACTACATTTGGTAAAGCTCTTGGTGGAGCTTCCGGTGGTTGTATTTCTGGTAGAAAAGAAATAGTTGAATGGATGAGAAATAAAGCTCGCCCATATCTATTCTCTAATACAATTGCTCCTGCAGTTGCTGGTGCTACAATTAAAGCTATCGATTTGCTTAGCTCATCTACTTATCTAAGAGACAAACTCGAAGATAATACAAAGAGATTCCGCAAAGAAATGACAGAAGCAGGCTTTGATATTATGCCCGGTATTCACCCAATCACTCCTATCATGTTTGGCAAATATCCTAATTGCTCACAATTGGCAGTAGATTTTGCTAATAAAATGTTGGAAGAAGGTATCTACGTTACTGCATTCTCATTCCCTGTAGTTCCTAGAGGAAAAGATAGAATCAGAGTTCAAATCTCTGCAGCTCACGATCAAGAACATTTGGATAAGGCTATTGCATCCTTTATCAAAGTTGGTAAAGAATTGAATATGATATAATTTAATTTAATATAATGGGGCTGTCTCAAAGATTTTAAATTCTTTTTTTGAGACAGTCCTATTTGATTTTTTGAGAGAATGATTATGATTAAAAAAATAGTACTAATTTTTGTCTTTCTACTTCTTAGCATTGAAGAAATTATTGCTGGATATCCAATTGGGGATAAATGGTATGAGAATCCACTAGGTTTTGAACCAGTAAAATTACATACTTCAATGGGATTGATTGTACCATCTGCTTTAGTAGGTGCTTGTCTTCTTTTTACTGACAAAGATAGTACACTACAAAATAAAATTTCAATTTATAATGAAAATGGTTTTTCTTGGGGATATAAGTATCCTTATACTTTTATATCACAAACAAATACTGGCTTCGATTATATGTTACGCAATTGGATGTCTGTTGGTGCTGAATTTGATATGTATTTTGCTAAAGATGGATATAATGATACTCAAGGCATTGCAATAAGACCATTTGCTAGGTTTTATGCTATTAATCAAGATAAATTAAAAATTTATTTTGAGTCAGGAGGTGGTTTAGTATATTTTTTTAATTATTTTCCAAAACCATCTAAAGAAGACAATAGAAAAGGAACTTTTTTAAATGGAACAACAAAATATGGAATAGGATCAATCATATCCTTATCAAAGAGCAATTCAATTGTTTTTGGTATTAGACATTTGCACATTTCAAATGGAAATACAAAAGGAGTAGATAGGAATCCTTCTCATGATAGTAATGGTTTTTTTGTTGGTTTTCAATATTCGTTATATTGATTTCAAATAAATACTAATATATATAGTTTTTACGTTCGATTTTTGCAAATATTAGTCAATATTTAGATTTTTTATTTTATATGAATCGGCTCACCCAAAAATTTAGGCTTAGCGCTAGTTAATAAATCCCAAAATACTTTTACCCGAGCAAATTTTTCTCTTACTTTTGTCTTAAAAGTTGAGTATTGCACAACATCTTTTGCATTAAATCCAACCACATCTAAACCCAATTTTTTAGCAATGTAAATAGCCCTTTCGTTATGGAATTTTTGAGAAATAACTGTAAATTTGGATTGACCAAATACTTTGTAGGCTCTAATCATTGAGTCGTAGGTTCTAAATCCGGCATAATCCAAATAAATCACAGAATCAGGAATGCCGCCGGCAATAAGATCATTTTTTATATCAATAGGTTCATTATAAGTCTTTTTTCTATTATCACCACTTACTAAAACAGCTTTGATTTTTCCTTTTTTAAATAATTCTATAGCTGCATCAATTCTATACTTATAAAAGAAATTAGTGCGATTGCGAGCAATATATTTGGAAGTACCTAGCAATAAACCAACTTTATTGGATTTGATTGAATCTGAATCTGAATACAAGCAACCTTTAGCAGATTTTTCTATAGCATTATCAGCATAAATAATAGCAATAATTGATAATATTATAAATATTATGCTCAGGAAACTTAATATTTTAAAATATTTATAAATTTTCTTTTTGATTTTTTTCATTTTATGCAACCATTC
>CAZBNQ010000406.1:0-2952 GCA_964493035.1 uncultured Hyphomicrobiales bacterium
AACTAATTCCAAGTCTTGCCGGTATTAAAGTGGATTACGAGCCCAAATGCTTCATCGTAGGTGATGGAAAACAAAGCATTTATGCATTTCGTAATGCAGACGTAAGAGTATTTATGCAGGCTATTTCTGATATTGAAATTCTCAACAAACAACTTGTTGCCGATAATAAACTCAAAAAAGAATTTTCAATCTCTAAATCTATTCAATTCAATCCTGAAACTGAAATTGTCAAACCAAATACTGAATCGCAAATTGCCGGCAAACTTAGCTTAAGTGCTTCATTCAGATTGAGACCTGTAATTGCCAGTTTTGTCAATTCTATGTGCTCTAAATTTATGAATGAAGAAACTAAATTCGATATTAATTACGAACCATTAGTATTTGCAAGAGAAACAGATAAGTTTTTGCCATTGATTGAAGAAGTGTCCGAACTAAAATCACCTCTTGACCATCGATTCGGCTCTGTTAAATTTTTGTATAGCATAAACAAACCCAAACCTCAATCTCAAGATTTACCTGAAGAAATTGATGAGAACAATTCTGAAGAAGACTCACAATCTGAAGCTAAAATGATTGCTGACTATATTAATTATATCGTTTCTAAAGATAGTGATTACAAAATTGAAGACAAATTTGGAGTTAGGGCTCCAAAATACAATGATATAACAATTTTAGTCAGAACCAAATCTTCAACCAATGCTCTCGCAACTGCTCTGCTAAGCAACGAGATACCTTTTATCATGCATTCCAGCAAAGGGTTCTTTAAAGCTGCTGAAATTAATGAAATATCAAACATATTGAAGTTTTTGAGCAATCCAACTGATGAATTGGCTTTTTGCGGTGCTGTTCAGTCTATGTTTTTTGGGTTGAGCATTAGAGATTTATTTGCAATTGCGTCAAGTTCACCCAAGACATCTCTTTGGGAAAAATTCAAGTATATCATAGAAAGCGAATCAGCCATAATCCCAATAGCGAGCCAAGCAAAATTCAAACAAGTTTATAATGTATTTAGTTTGCTATTAGATTATTCAACTAAAATTCCGCTAGCACAACTAATTATAAAAGTTATCGAATCCTGCGGTATTTATGCAGAGATTGTTGATAATACAAAAAAAGATCAAATACTATCTAATTTAGATAAATTCATAGCTTACGCAAGAAATTATGAGAAAAAAGGATTTCGTGGTATTCACGAATTTGTCAAAGATATTACTGATATTTCTGATGAATCCAGCGAAGGTGATGCCAACTTCTCTAATGGCGAAAATGCTGTTAATATAATGACCATACATTCTTCCAAAGGGAAAGAATTTCCAATTGTTATTCTATATAATACTAATGCCGGCACTCGAAATTTAGACTCCGAAATAATTGATTCTGAATTAGGTGTTGTATGTAAAAGCATTTTATTTGACCAATCTACTGGCATTTATGCAGAACAAGATAATTTATTGAATATTATTGGAAAACAAAAAGCTGCTCAAGTTACTAAAGCTGAATTGAAACGTTTAGTTTATACTGCACTTACCCGAGCAAAAGATTATCTAATTATTTCAGCTTCTATTAATGAAATTAAATTGAAAGATGCAGAACTTGAATCAACATCATATAAAATCTGCAAAGGCAGTATATTTGATTTGCTTTCTTCTCAATATCCTGCACTGAAACAATTCGACGCCAATAGTCTTCTAAAAATCCAAGACAAGCTCAATTATCTTCATAATTCAGAGATTGGCAGTTTAAATATTGAGTATAATGTAGATATTTTATTAGACTTGAACAAGTTCAACACTATCAAGCAATCTGTAAAATACCAAAAGAATGAAAGAATGTTGCTTCTCGACAAGCCAATTATTAAATTTAGAGATGAAATATTTTCGGCTACAAAAGCTTGCGATTTTCATTCAAATTCGCACAGATATTTGAAAAAATATTTCTTAGGATTCGAAAACGACAATGATAACCAATATTTAAATCAATTTAGTGAAAAATCTCAGCTAAGCGGTGCAGATATTGGTATAATATTCCATTCAATTTTAGAAAAAATCAATACTTGGCTCAATCCTGACTCAAGCATAAATTCAGAATTGCTCGACAATCTAATAGAACGCAAAGCAAAATATTTTGTAGAAAAAACCAAATCTATCGATGGCAGCCCAACTATCAGTTTAGAAGAGCTTAGCAATAGAATCAGAACCGAAGCAGTAAACACTGCGAATACAAAATTGATTAAAGAATATTCCAAAATGCTAAACAAAGCAAAGTTTGAATATGAACTACGAATGCCATTCCAAGATGACTTCATCACCGGAATTATTGACACATTGATTGAACATAACAATGGAGATTTAGAAGTATGGGATTGGAAATCAAATTATATTGATTCTTATGAAAAGAAAATAGCTTTAGAAGCTCATTATTCTATACAAATGAAGCTCTATTTGTATTTTATAAGAATGATGAATCCAAATCAAAAAGAATACAAAGCGAGACTATTATTCACTCATCTTGCAAAGCCGGATGCCGAAGATAATCAATGGACTTCTTTATATAAATATTCTGCTCAGGAAATTGATGGGTTCAGTCATGAGCTTTTGGCAATTATTAGAGGATCTGCAGTATATTCCTTTATGAGTTAAATTTTCGTTAATTATTTATTTTTATCAAATTCAATAATAATTAACTCGTCAATACTAAAATAGAAAATAATTGTTTTCTATATAATAGAAATGACTTATATTGCTAAAAAAGAATTAAAAACAAGGTTAGTAAAAAATGAAACCACAAATTGAGCATTTTGAAAATTATAGTTTGATGAAACTTTCCGGTCAATTCGTTGGTGGCGAGGAAAGCGACAAATTATTTGATCTTATTCATGCACAATTGAATAAAGAAAATCCAAAACTTATTCTTGACTTCGAAAAAGCAACTTATTTCAGCTCGATAGTTATT
>CAZBNQ010000407.1:0-2928 GCA_964493035.1 uncultured Hyphomicrobiales bacterium
AAACAATCAACCAATCAGCAATCGAGACATCATGGAAAGTATCAGCAATTCATGATATGCAGGCAAATATGGCAAATGCAGGCAAAGATGTGTTACCGGCAAAAGTAATGGAATTGTGCAAACCATCAATTTCGTATAATATTTTAAATTCCGATTCTGATAGACTAATAACAGCATTAATGCCTTGTCGAATTTCGATTTACAAAAAGCATGATGGCTCGACTTATATCTCAATGTTCGATCCAAATCCAATGAAAGATCTACTTAGTATCAATGCTGCATCATCAATGACTGCTGCTTTCGCCGATATTGAAATTCTATTAAGCAAAATAGTTGATTAATATTAAGTAAAATCAGCAAATTTATTTATTCAATATGGAAATATCTTTCCCTATTCTTCGTTTCCTAAATAAATAAGTGGAGCGTGGGATGGTACACATCAATAAGTTTGACGAACTTAGGAAATTCGTTATGCCGGAATATATTTTCGGTAATAATTCAATCGAACTCGCCGGGCATTATGCACAAATATTCGGGCTCAAAAAAGTATTAATAGCGACAGATCCAGGTGTTATTCTAAGTGGATGGGCCGATATTGTTATAAAAAAAATTGAACAAGCCGGTATCGAATATTCAATATTTTCGGACATATCACCTAATCCAAGAGATTTTGAAGTAATGAATGGTGCTGCATTTTTTAAAAATGAATTCTGTGATGGCATTGTTGCTGTTGGTGGTGGCTCTGTTATGGATTGTGCCAAAGGTATTGGTATTGTTGCTGTTAATGAAGATAATATTCTGAATTTCCAAGGTGTAAACAAAGTTGATTACCCAATGCCTCCCCTAATTTGTATTCCCACAACTGGCGGTACATCTGCAGATGTATCTCAATTTGCAATTATTAATAATTCCGCCGAAAGATATAAGTTTGCAATTATTAGCAAGGCAGTAGTGCCTGATTTAGCTATTATTGATCCTCTTACACTTACAAGTATGGATCCATTCTTAACTGCATGTACTGGCATGGATGTACTTTCGCATGCGTTCGAAGCGTATGCCTCGACTGCTGCTACTCATATGACTGATTTGCTTGCCAAAGACGCTGTCAAACTTCTTATTGAAAATTTACCTAAAACATTTGAATTTCCTGATGATATTGATGCTCGAGGCAATGTTATGCTTGCAAGTTTAGAAGCCGGTTTGGCTTTTTCTAATGCAAGCCTTGGTTGTGTCCATGCTTTGGCTCATAGCCTCGGCGGATATAAAGATATGCCTCATGGTTTATGTAATTCCATTTTGCTTCCTTTTGTTGTTGATTACAATTTTGATTTTAATCCTAATAAATATAAAGATTTGTTGAAATTGTTCGCTCCTGAAGCTAAAAATATTACCAATAGCGAAGCCAAAAAAGCATTATTTCAAGAAATTTCTATGCTTAAAGAAAGCTTAAAGCTAACTGATAGCCTTTCAAATTATGGTATTGATAATACTGATATTTCTACTCTTTCAGAAAAAGCAATTGCTGATCCATGCAATGCTACTAATCCCAGGTCTCCCAAAATTGATGATATCAATTCTATTTATTCGGAGGCGCTTTAATGTCTGATAACGATAAAAATTGGGATGAAATTAGAAAATCTATTATGGGATTTGGAGGAGAACATTCTTCACATAAAATTTATTATCCGGAATTACAAAAAAGACTAGACGAACTCACTCGTTTTAAAAATTTAGTAGACAACGTTAATGATATTTTAATTCAAGCAAATATTGATACAGGCAAGATTATTGATGTCAATAAATCTGCTTGCATTTTACTTCAGTATTCAAGATTAGAACTAGTTGACTCTGATATTTCTTCGATTATTGATAATGATGTTATTGAGCGTATTAAATCTTTATCTGCTTTTGCTGATATTAATATTTTTAGTAACCTGATTAATACTGAACTAAAAACAAAATTAGGCTTTAAAATTCCTGTCGAAATGAGCTATTATCCCGGCAAAATAAATGATAAAAAATATATTCTATTTATTGCCAGAAATATTCAAGATAGAATTGAATCCGAGCAAAAACTGAAACAATCTGAAGCCAATTTTAAAATGGTTTTCGATAATATTACCGATGGTATTATTATTCATAATAATATTGGCGAAATGATCGAAGTAAACTACAAAATGTTAGAAATGTTTGGTTTAGATCGTTCTACACTTCATCAGTTTTCTGTTTATGATTTGTCTTATAGAGATCAAGATTCAAGCATTCTAAAAAAGTATTTTGAAGATACAAAACATGGTGCCACCCCTACTTTTGAATGGAAAGCAATTAGTCCATATTCAGATCAATACTTCTGGATTGAAGTAAAAATGAAAAGAATTTATTGGAATGATCAAGTTTTGATTCTCACTCTTATCAAAGATATTTCTGAACGTAAGCAATTCGAAAATAAGCTGAAAGACGCTAATATCGAATTGGAAACTATGAATAACGAACTTGAAAAAAATAATACCAGTCTTGAAATTAGAGTTAAAGAACGTACATTAGAACTTGAAAATGAAATTTCTGAAAGAAAAAATATTGAAGAGCATTTGATCGTGACTCAAAAAGAACTTTATGACTCTTTGAAAAAAGAAAAAGTTTTGAACGATCTGAAATCACGTTTCATTTCTATGGCTTCTCATGAATATAGGACTCCTCTCACTGTTGTCCAAAATAATTTGTATTTGCTCGAACAATACTTTAAAAGGAATGATTTCGACAATTTTAAGAAAAGTATCGATATGATAGACCATTCTGTTCAATTAATGAGTAAATTATTGAACGATGCACTGACTGTTGAAGATAATAAAAGTAATAGATATAGTATAATGATTGAACCGTTAGAAGTAATTAAATTTACTAAGAGTTTGCTTATTAAAGCATTTAAGG
>CAZBNQ010000408.1:0-2923 GCA_964493035.1 uncultured Hyphomicrobiales bacterium
TTAAATGAAGTGAAAGAAGTAAAAGTAGAAGAAAAAAATCAGGAAGAAGTAAAAGTATTAAATACTGAACTCGAAAGAATTGTGTTTGAGAGAACAGAGGAATTGAGAGAAACTTTAGTAAAATTAGAAAGATCAAATAGGAATTTGGTCGAATTGAATTATAGATTAGAAAATGAATCGGAAGAGCTGCAAAGATTGAATGAAATGCTTTTGAAATCGGAAAATGAGTTGCAAATTGCAAACGATACAAAAAATAAGTTTTTCTCAATAATCGCTCATGACTTGAAAAATCCATTGCATGGATTGATGATTGCTTCGGAATTGCTGTTGAAATATTCTACTAAGTTCGATGTAGTCAATATCGAAAGAACTGCGAGTAATATAATCCTACTTTCGAATAAATTAAACGACTTGCTTGGGAATTTGCTTAGCTGGGCGCGAAATCAAAGTGGTAGAATTGATTTTAATCCATCACCGGTCGAGCTGCAAGTATTCTTTAATTCCGCTTATGACTTGTTCAAAACCAGACTGGATGAGAAGAAAATAAATATTAGCGTAGTTAATTTTATTGGTTCTATCGTATTTGCTGATAAAAATTTGATTGATACAGTATTTAGGAATTTAATTTCAAATGCAGTTAAATTTACTGAAATTGAGGGTAGTATTGAATGTAGTGCAAAAGCAATAGGCGAATTTTATGAAATTAGTATAAAAGATACTGGTGTGGGACTGAGCGAAGAGGATATTGAAAAACTTTTCCGAATTGATATTGCTCAATCTTCTATTGGTAGTTCTAAAGAAAAAGGCACAGGATTAGGCTTGATTATTTGCAAAGATTTTATTGAAAAACATGGCGGCACAATTCGAGTTGAAAGCAAAATTGGCGAAGGCAGTAATTTTATCTTTACATTACCAAAAATTTGATTAATTTTGCTCGTTACTGTCTTTAAATTTTAATTGGAGTCGATATGTATAACGAATTCATTGTTTTCGATATTGAAACTTGTGGCAAAAATTGGGATGAGTTTTCAGAAAGCCAGCAGGAATATTTGCTGCGTAATGCTCAAACTGAAGAAGAAATCGAAAAACGCAAGTTTGAACTTGCATTGACTCCAATGACCGGTAAAATTGTTTGTATTGGAATGCAAAGAGTGGTTGCAAAAGGTAATGACAATTTTGAAACTGAAAGTAAAATTGCATTGTGCAGGCTTCCGGAAGGTCAGGAAGTGCAAGATAATCCGATCGAGATAGCTGAAAATACCAAAATGTATGTTTTTGATGAAAAGAAAATGCTCGAAACATTTTGGAAGGCACTGCTGAACTATCCAAATGGCTGTTTAGTATCTTTTAATGGTAGAAATTTTGATGCTCCTTATCTCATGCTACGCTCTGCTGTATTAGGTATTCGCCCTACGCGCAATTTGATGGAAGGCACTAAGTTCAATTATAATCGACACATAGATTTGATAGATGAACTTACTTTTTATTCCGGCTCGGCTTATGGTGCATCTAAACGATTTAATTTTGATTTTTATACACGTGAATTCGGAATTACTTCTCCTAAAGCTGAAGGAGTAGATGGCTCGAAGGTAAGCGATTTATATAACGAAGGATCTATAGAGAATATTAAAATAATAGCAGAATATTGCATGCGAGATGTGAATGCTACATGGCTGCTTTTCGAAAAATGGAATACATATTTGAATTTTAAGAAATAATTTGTTTTTCGCGACGCAATATTTTAATCGAAAAATAAATAAAATTGAGTAGAATACCCATAAGAATAGTCAAGCCCCATGTTCTTGAATGAGAAAATGGAGAAATGAGTCTATCGCTTATATCAGCTATCAATCCGGATGGATTGCTTGCTATATCCCAAGAATTCCATCTTAAAAATCGACCTAAATATATTCCGAAACAAGAAATAAATAGGAAAAGCGAAGATAAAATTTGAATTTTTAATTTCGAAATATATTTGCTTAAAAATGTTTCTAAATCGAAAAGACTGATAAATCCATAGAGCAATCCTGCCCAAGCATAAGATAAAATAAGCACTAAATCGAACCACTCAGGAGCAGAATAACTATCGCCGAGATGATATAAATCAGTTAGAATATATGGTGAGTTAGGAAAAAATAATATCCAAATAATTACAGTGATAGTTAGTGTAGTTTTATTTTTAATTTTATACAATACCATTAGTGAGCTGAGAGCATACGGAATAAAAGCTAAAAACAAGTTCCAATTCATAAATAAAAATGCACGAGAATCAGTATATTGATATCTGAAAATTGAAATAGATATGCAAAATATACTTAATAAGAAAAGCAATATTGTAGAATGAAGGCGATTTGCCTCTTTAAGACGTTCGATCATAATCGGGCTCTCTTTTTTCTATGATAAGGGAAAGGAACTTTTTTAATATTATTATCAAATTTGCCGGAAATTTCTGCAAAAATTGAATCATCGGTTACGAAGTGGTATGAAATTTTTTGAGGAAAATCATGTTTGGGATTTTCGAAAGCAAAATAATCATAAGCAGAGTCTGAAAGCATAAAATCAATTGGTTTCGAATTGTTTTGATTTGATACACGAGCAGTATAGATAAAAGTACCGTTAAGCTTCTTGATGGAAACCACTTCGCTGCTTAATGTGTCTTCGTCTTTGATATAAAAAGAAAAAGCAGAATAGAGCGAGTCATTGATTTTAACCCAAGATTCGGAAATTGTAGAGTTAGAATCTTGAATAAGCCAAGTGCCGAGTAGCCTGTCGAAAACAGAATTGATGCGTTCTGGCTCAGGATTGGATCTGCAAGCCGAAAACAAAAGAGAAAGTATAAAAATCTGCAGAATGCGTTTCATAAAAATCCCACGCAAATGATTAATATAATACAAAGGTAAGGGAAAAAATGAAAAAATAAAAA
>CAZBNQ010000409.1:0-2917 GCA_964493035.1 uncultured Hyphomicrobiales bacterium
CAAAAATATACTTTAACAATCTCAAAGTATATTTCATTGCACCTTTGTTTTTGACTTATTGGTTTTGAATTTGTATCATTGAATTAATGACACGATATCCTTGATGCAAGTTTAAATAATACATTCCATTCGATAATTTTTTATCAGTTATTGTCAAAGATTCTTCGGAATTTAAATTATCCAATGAATATACTAATTCACCTAATTCATTGTAAATTTTTAAATTAACTGGCAAATCTTTTGATAATTTATAAGTTATTTTTATAAATTCTGAAGCAGGATTTGGTGTAATCGACAAATTTTCGCCCTCATCTAATCCAACATATGTATTGTTTTCAGTCATAAACCACCAAACATCACTCCAAGATGTTTCATTATTGTCAATTAATGCTCTCACTTTCCAAAAGTATTTCATATTTGGAGCTAAATTAAGTTCTCCGGTATAAGTATTAGTTAAGTTAGATATATTTAGAATTATATTAGAAAAAGCCATATCAGCAGCTAAAACAAATTCATATTTTGCATTATCTGCAATAGGTTTCCAAGACATATTTAATTTCAATTTTTCATTTGTACTGGAGTTGAGAGGCAATTCTAGAATTGTTTTCATTGCCAAATAATCTTTTAATGTAGTAAACACTAATTCATCGGAATAGCTTGTATCTGATGCATTTATGGCAAATGCTCTAACATAATATTTGGTATCAGGCTTTAAATTTAGAATACTTGTATGAAAATCACCTAAATTACTACCCTCAATAGTTACAGTCGAAATTGATGTTTCTAAACTCGGCAAAGGATTAATATCTACAACAAATCCTCGTCCAATTATGTTAGAACCTCCGGACTTGCTAATAGAAGCAGCAACTTTGACAAACTTAGAATTAATTTCAAGAAGTTTTAGAGAATCGACCAAGGCAGGTACCTCTTCCACATAAACAATACCAAACGGATCTGCCAAATCACTGCTTGGATCCATATCCAGTTGTGAACCTTCTGTAATATTGTAAGATAAAATCAATACATCAGGTGATGGCTTATCGAAAGGATAGTGAGTTTCTTTAGCATTTTCACTTTTAGTCATATTACCAGTTGGGAGCAGCCAATTCCAATCGCTATTCTTATCTACTTTTCTTAGTCTTGGAGCACAGTTCAAATATTTACATGCATTAATATTAAGATTTTTTATTTTAATTTCAATTTTGGCGCTGGCATTTTTTGGTAAATTTGCAGAAGATATTGTAAACTTATAAGCACCAAAAGGATAGTAATATTTATTAGTTTCAAAACTATCAATAGCAAACCTCTCAATAGATTTGAAAGGAATTTCTTTATTACCGAAATATGCAGTGATCTCGACATCACCATTTTCAGTTGCAAAAAATGGTTTACTTGTTCCCACAAACTGAGCAACTGCACCATCTTCACCAACAGCATAACCAGAATTAATATTTTTCATCCATAGTGATGTCAATTTTTTAATACCCGGAAGATAATTATTAGACATCTCCCAAGTTTTTCCCCCATCAGTAGTTTGTGCATAAGAATTATTTCCAATCAACCAACCATGCAGCTCGTCAACAAATTGGATCGAATTAAAATCACCTTCATTTATA
This sequence comes from uncultured Hyphomicrobiales bacterium, assembly GCA_964493035.1. Classification (GTDB taxonomy): domain Bacteria; phylum Bacteroidota; class Ignavibacteria; order Kapaibacteriales; family UBA2268; genus JAUQWR01. Next base: position 1,617 of record CAZBNQ010000409.1, read on the forward strand.
TATTCATAGCTCCACGAAACACCACTATTAGTTGTTTTCATAACATATTCATTAGCTAAGATCCAACCAAATTTCGAATCAATAAAGCAAATATCTTTAAAATAGACGTTATCGCCCATATTTGAATAAGTCCATGAATTACCGGCATTTGTAGTTTTATAGAAAGCTCCATTATCACCGACCACCCATCCGTTTAATTCATCTATAAAATAAATATCTTTCAAATTATATTTACTATCTACATTTTGCTTCACCCATGAAGAACCACCATCTATTGACTTATATACTGACTTGGAGTCTACAAATGCCCAAGCAGTAGATTTATTCATAAAATATAATTTATTTTTTTTTCCATTGCTTGGTCCCATTTTTTTAATTGACCAATTTGCACCACCATCATTTGAAAAAGCTAAAGTATCTAATCTACTCAGATAAATTGTCTTATCATCATCCACTTGTATCCAATTATATGATTTAAGAGGTTGATTTACTTTATTCCATGTAGCACCATCATCGCTAGTTTTCATCAACACACCATCTTCGCCTGCAATCCATCCGTAATCATTACTACTAAACTTCACATAGAATAAGTTCTTTTCAGTAAAACTAGTCGAATTCTTCCAATTCTTTCCATAGTTAGTACTTACATAAATATTACCTTTTTCTCCACAAGCATAAATAGATTTATTATTGAACATAAAAATATTCAAAAATTTGCTTGAAAAACTTGTGTTTATTTCTTCCCAAGTAGTTTTATTATCGTAAGATCTGAATACTTTTCCTTTATCACCGGCAACATAGCAGGTATCATCATACATAGTTATATCAGTTATTTCGACAGGTGCTGAATACTTCAATTCCCAATCTGCCCCATAATTGGCAGAACTATATAGTCCATTACTTTTGCATGCCCACAACAAATTATTTCTATCAGGATAAATATTATAGAATTTGAAATTTGTAGATTCGACATACGACCAGTTAAGTCCATTATCTTTAGAGTATGCTAAAATAGATTCTCCATTGATAAATATAGTTTTATCGGCAGATTTTTTGATACTATAAATATGCCCAATATTTTGAAAATTCAATTTTGTCCAATTAACTCCAGCATTTGTAGATTTATAAACTTGATTATCTTCAATCATAAGCGCATTAGTTTCATCAATTAAGAGAAAATCCTGAATATTGACATATACTTCTCTAATGACTGTCCATGATTGTCCTGAATTGCTTGTTTTAATTAATCTGCAGAATTCTGAATTTGGAGCTTGGGTCTTGATCCAACCAATTTTCTGGTT
>CAZBNQ010000410.1:0-2890 GCA_964493035.1 uncultured Hyphomicrobiales bacterium
TAAACCGAAGAAATAGCGGTTCTTTCGTCGCGTGGCAGCATCGAAAAAGAATACAAAAAATTAGATTTTTCGAGTTTTGGAGCTTCAACTTTTTCGTATTGCGCCAAATGCTCTTGAGTAATCATCTCCATTGTGTCCGTACCTTGAAAAATATCGACTTAATCATTATATTAATTATGTCAATTATATTTAATTTCGGCCTTTTCTCCAAAATATTTATGTTTAGACGTTTAGTCTTTTGAAGAATTTTTAATCCGCCATTGATTGTTAATGCAATTTCCAGCTTCAGCCTGAAATTATCAATATAATTAACTAATTCAGCACCATTGTCAAACAATTCATAAGTGTAGTCATATAACTCACTTAAGCATTTATATAATATAATAGAATTTTCCGAACTAAACAAATTATCAATTCTTAATCCATATTTGTTCAAATATGACTTTGGAATGAATTCTCTGCCATTAGTTCTATCGATTGATAGATCTTGCCAAAAGTTGGCAAGCTGCAATGCAGTGCATATATTGTCTGATAGTGGAGCTGTTTTGCTGTTATATAAGTCGAATAGTCTTAATACAATTTCACCGACGGGATTTGCCGAGTTTTGGCAATAAGCCAAGCTATCATCTATAGTTTCGGCTTGTGCGAAATTAATATCTTGCAAGAAAGCTCTTAATAGTTTTTGGAAAGGGAGCGAAGGTAATTTTTTTTCTTTTCGAGTAGCTGCCAATGCGATAAATACAGGATTGCCGGATTGGGTGTTTGCATAGTTTGGGTCCAGCAAATATTTTTCGAATAATTCAAGACCTTCTATCGCTTTAGATTTGCCATATTCAAGTAAATACTCGTCTGCAATATCGTCTGCCAATCTTGAATATGCATAAACCGAAAAGAAATGCTTGCGTAGAGATTTGGGGATAATAATAGATCCGACAGGGAAGTTTTCATAATGCTTGAGTGCAATTTTTTTGCAAAATATAAATGCGGACTCGACGGAATCGACTTTGAATTTGCCACCGTCTGGTTTTAATATTTCTTCTATATCTTTGGGTTCTAAAAGCAATAAAATCCAATGTGTTATTAAAAGCAGTCTCAAGCTTAAAGCCCAAGACTGCTTAAATTAATTAATAAGAAAGCGGAAGTTTGATTTTAAATGAGCAATGCACTTCGTCGTGAGCAATAATATCGATCACACCGAGATGCTCTTTGATAATAATTTCGGCAGTCTTAAGCCCGAAGCATTTTTCTTTTAATAAACCGCTTGCCATAATATCGTTGGAGCATGCATTATGAATTACTTCAATAATCGCAATATTATCGTCTAATTGCAATTTCAAAGTTAATTCTCTTCCATCTGGACGCTTAACTAATGCATTCAAAGAATTCAGAATCATTATGTTGAGGCATGATGATATTGCTTTTGCATCGCATAATAAACCAACATGATCTCCGCATAAGTCTAAAGTAAACTTAATTTTTTGCTCATTAACACTTTCAAAATATTCCATAAATATTTTTTGTAGTATGTCGTTGAGCACTTCCTTCTTTTTCTCAATTTTATGAGTACGAGTATAAGAAAGGAAAGCATCTTTGATGATTTGAGTTTTTTCATATTTAAACTTGAAAAACTCAATCGATTTGCGAATATCAGCCGGATTGGAGTTGTCGCAAGACTTTTCGAGGAAGTTGATATCATCAGCAAGCAAGTTAGACAATAAATTTAAAGCTTTATCTAAGCCATCCATAATATTGTCTTTTGCACTACTTTCAGATTTGCGTTTTTCTTCTTCAATTTCATAAAGTGGGCGCAAATCGAGCATAAAGCCAACTTTGCCCATAATTCTCTTTTTGTCTTGAAGCTGAACAGCAGAAAATCTTACAGGAATATCATTGCCATTGACGTCTTTGACAAGTTTTTCGGAAGGAGTAACAACAATTCCATCATCATCGGCAGTATTGAAAAACTCTTCAGGCATAAAATCATGAACTGCAGCAATACCAGGCTTGCGAGAATCGTTCCAGCCAAATATTCTTTTGGCAGATTCATTAAAGATTTGAATTTTGCCTTTGTTGTCTATTGCAATAATGCCATCAGCCGAATTTTGAATAATAGTAGCGTAAAAATCGTGTGCATTTTTAAGTTGGTCTTGAAGTTTGTTGATTTCAGTGATATCAGTAGCAATTTCCATAACTAAAGACACACCTTTTTCATCATAAGCCAGAGGAGTAGTATTGACTATGTAGTTAGCTTTTTCGCCGCTAAGAGTAACGCCGATTTGAGTAGAGATACAATCTTCGCCAGTTTGGAAAGTTTCGACAGCGGGGCAGTTTATGCAAGCTGTCTTTTTCTTTTTGTAGGCTTCGAAGCAAGTCTTACCGCGACTTTCGCCAAAAGTCTCTCTAAATTTTTCATTAGAGCGAATAATATTAAAATCTCTATCGATGACAGTAATATAGCAAGGCACTCTCTCAAAGAGCAAGTTGTATTCTTTCTGCCATTGACCGAAATCTTTCAAGTGAGTAGAAATTTCGATAACAAAGTTGACTTTGCCATCGTCTTCTACAAGTGGAACAAAATAAACAGCGAAATTAGTAGTTTTCCCGTAAGAATCAGTTGCAGATTCGAAAGCAACCATTGTTTCTTTTTTGTCAAATACGTCTGTAACTTTGCAGTGAGCACAAGGAAATTGGGAGTTTTTACAAATTTTATAGCATGTCTTTCCGCTTAAATTTCCAAAATGCTCTTTAAATTTGTCATTAGCCCAAACAACATTGTAAGTACGATCTAAAACAGCAACATGAAATGGAAGCATTTCCAAAAAGCCGTTTTTTAATAAATTTTCAGCTTGAAATTCCATAACATTATATATTTATATTTAAATAAAATTAT
>CAZBNQ010000411.1:0-2871 GCA_964493035.1 uncultured Hyphomicrobiales bacterium
CCTGGGCTACGAGATCGAAGACACCCCGTCTGGCCCTAAGGTGAAGAAGAAGTAAAACGAAGAAATTACAAGCTAATGTAATTTGGGTTATTACGCCACAAACTAACCAGATGACCAAATAGAAGGATAATGAGAGCATAGCCGTATATCCATCCAAACGTGAGCATACTAAAATCTGACAATGAAGCTACTGAATACATTACTGTGATTGGTAGTGTCAGTAATAATGCTGCAATCAAATCAAATATTTGCCACGTCTTTGACAGAAAATAGGGGATTAATAGAATTGTATAGCCCGACCATGTAATAGGAGAGCAAACTAAAGATAGCAAAATCCCTAAGGTAAGTAAATTCTTATTGGAAAGCTGCCGAAAAAGAATAAGAATTAAGCTAACCAACAGTAAAATTATTGTAATAATATAACCAGTGGTTGTAAGTCCATACCTTGCGAAAAGTCCAACGATTGAGCTATTACCTGGTATGATATATCCTTTGTAATTTGCCATAGCGTTTATCCACTGAATATATGGAGTTATGCCGAGTATGATGAGTGGAACTAGATAACAAATAATTGCAGTTATCAAAGACGATAGAAATAACCTATGATTCTTAATCAAGAAGAAACAAATAATAATGATAGCAAAATTTGGTTTTATTGCGCAAATCAATCCTATTGGTATACCAGCTAAGAAAAAACGATTTTTATCAATGAAGTAATAGCTAATAATTGTTAGCAATAGTAATGGAAAATAAATTTGCCCTAATTTTATTGTGTGCCAGATTCCGGCAAAGTTAATAACTATGAGAATCATCAAGAGAGAATAACTCCAAGAAAGTATTTTTCCCTTCAGTAAAATAAAGATTGATAAGCCAAAAAGGAAAAAAGAAACCGCTTGCCATAGTGGGTAACTTGTTTGAAGATTGAACATGATAAACAATCTAGAGAAGAACAGGAAAAAGGGTGGATTTAAATTAGGTGATGGGAATGATTGTTCATTAATTATCGGACTGAACACATTTTCGTAATGATCTGCGTATGGGTTGCCACCGTTTATAAATGCAAGGCTGCTATCAAAAAAAGAGCCAAAGTCTTGATAGCCTTGAAAATTCAATATCCATTGAATATTTGTTGTGAAGAAAATAAGTAACAATAACAAAATAGTGATTATTGAAGCCGAACGAGCAATAAACAATAAGTTTACATTTCTAACTATGCGTTTTGGATTGAGGGATTTCTGATCAGTCATTAGCGCCTTTCGGATTCTGTGTCATCTTTTTTGAACGAATAATCAAGACGCCAATAAAAACTATCAATGCGTAAATTGCTCCTGCAATGAGATCAATCACGTAATGATGACCTAAAAACAACGTAGACAGACCAATTAATATTGGAAGGGGTAATAGGAATAGCCCTTTTCTTTTCCAAATTAAAAGAGAAAACAGAAAGATAAATGTGGGATATGCCATGTGTAAAGAGGGCATAGCTGCTACAGGATTTGGACCGGCAAATTCGACCAAGGACGGATAAAAGAACCTGCTTAATACTACCGTTTGGTCTGTTAAGTATCCATACTTTGTTGCCCACCAGGGAGGAGCTGCTGGGAAAATAAAATAAGTGATAAAACCTGCATAGGTAAGCACCACCAAGCCTCCAACAAAATACCAGTAATCGCTGTGATTCTTGTACCAAATAATTATTGCAATAATTAATGGGTTAATAAAATGTGACATATAAAAGATGTTTGCCAACAGGATAATATATGGTGCTGACGACAATTCGGGCAGTAAGGATTGTAAATAACTTGAAGGTATATGCCCGTGAAACAGGGTTTTTTCATATCGGATTAAATCGGTTATATGAATATCAGCAACAGTTAGATTATCTGCAAAACTTCTTAGGGATTGAAAAGTAAGCAACAAAATAAAAAAGGGTAGTAAATCACGCAAAAGCTTCCTGGATTGTGCTCGCCAAAGAAGTAGAATGACCGATGTAGCTAAAAGCATTTCAATGGAAGGGAAATATCCTTGGTAAATATAAAAAGCGCCAAGCAATATTAAAAATCCCAATTGTACAACTAGTACACTTCGATCATTTGTAGTCGTTGATTTTTCTGACTTGTTATTTGCTTGCATATTCACCAACCATTTATTCTAATAATTATGGTATTTTACAACATATTATTAATGTTCTTGTCAGATCATAATGATTTTGTACTAGAAAACGGAAATATTTATGGCAAAAACGAATTGCAAGCGGAGATTGATTTATTCAGATTATATACGTCTACTAAATTATCATCGAACTCTTTCACTAAGCAAGACCGAGTAATCCATTCATCAATCAGATTTTTTGTTAGTGAATAATTCTGATTGTTATCATGTGCAAAAGAGAAAAATTCATAATCGTGCCAGTTTATTAACATATAAGAAAATCCCTCGAGATTCAAATATTTTTTATTTTTGGACAATGCTATTGGAATTAGTTGTACTTGGTCAATGTCGGCAACACAATGGTTAATACAATAATATGCCCTGCTATCCCACACCATTAGTACTTTATCTGACCGGTCTGAATTGTCATTAATAAACTTTATGCTTTTGTGATTATCAACCATTCTATACAAGAAATTTTCCAAGGTTTCATTTCCAAATAATATGCCCCTTGAATGTAATTCCCACCCACCTTTGCTGATGACAATCATGACAAATATGAGAAGTAAATAGAAAATAAATTCAAATAGTTTTAGAAATAATTTGTTCGACATTGTCGATAAACAAAATCTCGAAATTATTTGCCCACCCAATATCGCCCAAACCGGATAGACCGGCAGCAAAAAGCGGGTTTGTTGTGAACTGGCTGCCCATATCGCG
>CAZBNQ010000412.1:0-2861 GCA_964493035.1 uncultured Hyphomicrobiales bacterium
TTTAGGAAATAAGTGTATCATTTCATTATATGCTTCTAAAGATGCTGCTTATGGAAAAATTGTTCAAATCCTTGATGAATTGAGCTTAGCTGAAGGTGTAATTACTCAAGAATTTGCAAAGAGAGATGATCCTGCAAACCCTGGACAAAAACTTAAACGCGAACGTAAATTTACAATTGCTGATTTATCAGATAGTTTATCTAATATTATTGAAGGATTATAAAAATGAATAATAACGTTGAAGCTTTTGCTTTAGACGAAATTCCATTGCCTTCGAGTTATGGTGCTGCTGAACTTAAAAAGTTCATCAGAAAATATACACTAAGAGGTCTGTTGATTACTCTTGGGATATTTATTTTCTTGATTCTTGCGTTTTATGTTTTTAATAAAGTCCAAGAGAATGCTAATAAGAAAATCACAGCGCCAATCAACAAAATAAAATTGTCTAAATTGGAAGATGCTCCTGCAGATGAACAGCAAATTCAACAAATTATTGATCTTCCTACAAATACTGGTCCTGCAGCTCGTGCGGGTACTCCAGTTCCTGTTCCTGAGTCACAAATCACTCCTGATATGCAAGAATTTGCTTCTATGAAGGATATTTCTCGCGCTTCAGCTATTGGTGGTGACGGAACTGATAACGGAGAGATTTCTTCTAATGTTGATTGGAATGCTTCTCAACCTGTTAAAATCGAGCAAGCTATAGAAGAAGAACTTGATCCAGACGTTTTTATCGCTGTAGAAGTTGAACCTCAAGTAGATCTTCCTAAATTGCAAGGATTGGTAAATTATCCTGAAATGGCTCGCCGTGCAGGAGTCGAAGGTAAAGTTGTATTACGCGTTTTGGTTGATAAAAACGGTAATGCTAAAAGAGTAATTGTCGAAAGTTCTGATAATAAACTTCTTGACAAAGAAGCTATCGAAGCTATTAAGAAATATGGTAAGTTTGAACCGGCTATCCAAAACAAACAACCTGTTACTTGCTGGGTTTCTATTCCTATCGTATTTAAGCTTAGATAATATTTTTAGGACATCGCTAACAAATTGATTAGTTAGATTTGAAAAATGATGATTAATTGTATGGATTGTGATGTTGTGAGTTTAAGCGGTGTCCTTTAATTTTTCGGGGTTAGCAAAAAAAATATTATTTTTGTATAACCCCGTTTTTTTTGAAACAAAATTTAATGAATGAATAGTTGAGGCTCTTTGCTCATTAGATTTTATGAATTGACTTGTCAATTCCTTAGGAGGATAAATGTTTCTGCATATTATTAATTATACTGTCCGTGGCATGATTATACTTCTTGGCGTACTTTTGCTTTCGGGTATTATTAATGTCGGTACTGCCGACTCAACTTTTATTAAAGTTATGGGGGTAGTGTTCATTTTGTTCGGTATTTATCGTATTAGTATTTATAGGATGCAGTCAAAAAAATATAATTTCTCAATTAACGAGGAAGAAAATGATGAAAATGAAAAGTAATCTCCTGATGCTGGCTGTTTTGATCTCATTTTTTGCTTTTGTAGCTTGTGACGATCAAAAAGCTCAACCAAAAAACTCTGGTGAAGAAACAATGAACTCGGGTAAACTTACTGTTTATTGTGATGAGTCCTTAGCAGAAAAATTGGATTCTGTTGTGCAATGGTATCGAGCAGCCAATCCTAAAGTCGAATTGACCTATAAAATTGACAATTCAAGAGCTGTTATGGCTAAATTACTAGCCGGCGAAGCGCGAGCAGTTGTTATTGCAAGAGATTATCTCAAAGACGAAGACTCTTTGATGAATGCTTATAAAGTACAGAAACATCAATTTATGGAAATTGCCAGCGATGCTCTTACTTTTTTTGCAAATCCAAATCTAAATATTGATACTTTGAATCATTCTCAAATTGTTGCTGCTCTTACTTCTCAAAATCCAAATCTAAAAGCAAGCCTACCAAAATTGAATGAGGAACCAATATTTGTTGTTCCTTCTGCAAATAGTTCGGAATATGCAAATATTATGAGCTTGGTTACAAAAGGAAAAAAATTAAATTCTAAAGTGAAAATTGTGAAGGACTATAAAGAAGTAATGGAATTTGTAAAAAACACCAAAAATGCGATTGGTGTCGGATTTTTGATGAATTCTATTGGTAGTCCATATCATAAATTGATTTCAATTGGTTATAATGACTCAACAGGCAAATATGTAAATCCTAAACCTGTGCATCAAGCCTACGTATTGCAAAATTTATATCCATATATAGTTAAATATAAAGTATTATTGCTCGAAGACAGAAAAAATCTGCCATTTTGGTTTGCAGCCCACATGAGCCGCGAAGCAAGAGTAACAACATACTTAAAAAATATTGGAATAGTGCCAACTTATGCAAAATTTGTATTAATAAAAGAGGACTAAAATGAGGATACTGATTAGTATTGCTATCTTTCTTTCATTTGCGTTTAATGCTTATTCACAAACAGCACTTGAGCAAATGAAAAGTTTCGTAAGCGAAGGCAGCTACGAAAAAGCAGCAAATTTAATTCCTGATGCTGTAGCTAAAGAACCTAAAAATCTTAGCTTGATGATATATGCAGCAGACATATATTTAGAATTAAATAAGTATGCTGAAGCAGTGAAATTGCTAGAAAAAGCTAAAGATATTGATGATACTCCGGATGTGTTATTGAAGCTTGGTGATGCTTTAGCATATAATGGAAACTTCGCTGAAGGTATTAAATTTGTTAATAAGGCAATAAAAGAAGATAAAAATAATGCCGACTACTATATGGTGTTAGGTAATATATATCTTAGAGCCGATTCTGTTCAACAAGCAAAACTTATGTATGGAAGAGCTCGCGAAATTGATAAGAAAAATCC
>CAZBNQ010000413.1:0-2835 GCA_964493035.1 uncultured Hyphomicrobiales bacterium
TCATTCATTTATAGGTAAATGGAAGCGAATAACTGACTTTACTTCTATTTATGGTGGAGGCAAAGATCATATTATTTGCGTTGAATATACTTTGAATTGTGATGAAAATTTGAATTTAGATGAAATGATCGAAGATTTTAAAAATACAGTTGAGAAAATGAATATATTTCATGGCGAGATACGGTTTATTAATCATAAGACAACTAATCAACCATATCCGATAGTGAGTTGCGAAAACGAAGAAAAGGCAGAGCAAATACGTCAATACTTAGATAAACATAATATTTACCATATAGGGCGGCAGGGAGATTTCAGATTTCTTAATGTTCCACCATGCTTAGCACAGGCAGATAAATGTTATGAATCAATAATAGAAAAAATTGACAAAAGCCGATAATTAATGTGAGGGTGGAAGATGAAATATTTTCAAAAGTTTTTCTTCCTCCCTCTCCCATTTTCTTCTTGCACAAGTCATTGTATTTAGATAATTTAGACTATGTGCTTTTACTTGTTGTTTCTAAATCATTGAGTAATTCATGATCGAGCATTTTTTTGAAAAGCTTGAAGAAGACCATGCCAAGTGGTCTAAAATCAAACATTTATTTACAGAGCATTCAATTCCTGCAAAGACTATTCTCTTGCACGAAGGCATGATTGCTTCACGCATGTATTTTATTAAGCATGGTTGCCTGCGTATTTGGTTTAATAAAGATGGTAAAGATATTACATTCCAATTCTTTTTCGAAGGGCAGGCTGTTTCTTCCATCGAAAGTTTTATTTCTCAAAAGCCCAGCCTTTTTACTATTGAATCCATCGAGTCTTCTACAGTTATTTCTATCACAAAAGATGACTTCGAAATTGTCCAAAATGAATATCCTGATCTCAAAGATGGTTTCCTTCAGATTATTTTACAACGTATGAGCAATTATGCTCAGCTTTTCCTTTCGCGTATCAAAGATAGCCCTCAAGAACGTTACGAACTCCTACTCAAAGAACATCCTGAAATTATTCAGCGTATCCCTCAGCATTATATTGCATCTTATTTGGGTATTACTCCTGTGTCACTAAGCAGAATAAGAAATAGAATTTGATTTATTAACATTTGTTATCGTTTTGAGCTTATTACATAATTTAAATTTGCTTCAAAAAGGATTAACAACATGAAATTTCTATTTTTTAAACGAGATCATACTCATACTGATTTTATACAATTCAACCCAAAATCTTGCAAGGCTTGTTGGGATTGCTTAGACATTTGCCCCAATAAAGTTTTGTCAAAAGTAAATTTACCTTGGCATAAGCATGCTTTGATTCTATCTCCGGAAAAGTGCACTGCATGTCTTAGATGTATAAAAACATGTAAATACAATGCATTTTCAAAATTATCTCATAGGAGCAGCTTTGAAAAAAAAGATTAAATATTTAGTGGACTTTTTTATCAATAACGCTTTGATAATATTTTCAATAGCCACTGTAGTTTCAGGTTTTGTTATACAATTTGGATTTCATTTCGGTCATTCAAATGTAAGATTTAATCATGACAGATACAATTCATCTATCTATTCGGAAATACGCAATTTTGACGAGACTACAAACGTTTTGGGATTTGATTATAATACTTGGTCTATTACTCACAAAACAGTTGCAATTGTACTCTCATTGCTGATGATCTATCATTTTTTCATTCATTTTAAATGGTATAAGCAGGTTCTAATCAAACATTTGCTAAAAAAGAACAAGCAAGTAATAACACTAACTTTAATATTTCTAATTGTGGCTCTTACCGGATTTGTTCCATGGATAATCGATTCGATTGCTACAGATAGCCATTCACGAGTTATGTTTATCGAAATACATGATAAAATAACATTTGTGCTTACTATTTTCTTGTTCATCCATATTTTTAACAGATTAAAATGGTTTCCCAAAGTCTATACGAAATTAAAAGAATAAATAATATTATTATTCTATCTGCAAGTAAAATGAATTTAAATTTTAAAGATCTATATGCAATCTTCAATTGTTTTTGATAGGCAACATATTTTTCATATATTTGAATACAAATATTTATTTACTTAATAGTGAAAAATTAAGATGGAAAATATCAATCGAAACAATGAGAATAAAGATTCAGATGGGAATCTTATTCCAAAAGTAACCGGTATAGGCGGTATATTCTTTTTTACTGACAATCCGGAATCCACAAAAGAATGGTATGCAAAGCATTTAGGTATTGATGTGAATGAATGGGGCGCAAGCTTTCAATCGCGCAATATTGATAATCCCGAAAAGTTAAATCATTTGCAATGGTCGCCATTCAAGACAGGAAGCAAATATTTTGCACCTTCCAGCAAAGAATACATGATTAATTATACAGTGCAAAATATTGAAGCCTTAGTCGAAAATTTGCGCAAAGACGGCGTTACCATTCTCGACGAAATTGAAAGCTATGAATATGGTAAGTTCATTCATATCATGGATACAGAAGGCAATAAAATTGAACTTTGGGAACCCGCCTAAGACTTTTTCCAAACAATATTGGCGTTCATCAATCCTCTTTTTTCCTGTAGAGACAGGTCTCAGACCTGTCTCTACTGCTGAAACCTTAAAAATTCAAGAGACAGGTCTCAGACCTGTCTCTTAATATTACATTTCTGCTTTGTTTAAGTCATAATGCAAATTGGATCTACTTAAGTGCTATTCTAAAAAGACAAATCGAGCTTATTTCCAAACAATATTAGCGTTCATCAATCCTCTTTTTTCCTGTAGAGACAGGTCTTAGACCTGTCTCTACTGCTGAAACCTTAAAAATTCAAGAGACAGGTCTCAGACCTG
>CAZBNQ010000414.1:0-2830 GCA_964493035.1 uncultured Hyphomicrobiales bacterium
ATAAGTACCATTTGAATATAGTATGGGGTGTGGTATGCAAACATGTGGCTTGCTGATAAGGTATTTGCTTAAGTGCAGATTAATGTTTAACTCATTCGTTTTTCTACTTATATTATTTTCTCATTTTTTTAATCTTAATTCTCAAGACTTTTTGAAAGTGCATGATGAGGTTTATAATAATATTAATCAATTGAATTTACATGAATTAAATGAAAATGAACATACAGTATTTATATCACCAATTAAAATAAAACCTGATATCAGATATTATGAGAATCTGTTTTTTAGCAGTTATGTAGATCATGATACTGCAGTTGGATCGCTTCTTGATTATAATTGTGGGGATAGGACGTATGACAAATCAAATGGTTATAATCACAAAGGTACTGATTTTACTTTTAGACCATTCAAATGGCATTTGATGGATAATAAAATTGTAGAAGTTGTAGCTGCTGCTACTGGCGTCATAATATATCGTAAAGATGGGCAATATGATAGGAACTGTACTGCCCCCGATTCACTATCTAATATGGTAGTGATATGGCATCCCAAAGATGCATCGACTTCATCTTATGTACATCTAAAAAAGAATTCACTTACAAATAAAAAAGTTGGTGATACCATCTTTGCCGGTGAGCATGTTGGATTTGTAGGCAGCTCTGGTATCTCTATGGGCCCACATCTCCATTTTGAGGTAAGGGATAAAGACAAAAACGTCATCGATCCTTTTGCGGGACCTTGCAATAGTATGAATAAAGATTCTTGGTGGTATAACCAATATCAATACCATGATCAAACAATAATGAGCCTAACAACCCACGAAAAAAGAATAGATCTTGGAAATGGATGTAATGATTTAGAAATTCTATATTTTAAGGATCAGTTTTCAGCCGGCGATAGCATTCATATTTATGCTTACATTAGAAGCTTTAGTCCTGGCGATACTTTTAGTTTGAAAATTATACGTCCTGATTCCAGCATTTTTTATAGTAGTGGTAATATTTTTATGAGTACATTTTATTCTACTATACAAATTATTCGCAGATTAAAAATTCCAATTTCAGAAACTAATGGTTTATGGCATATAGAAGCCCAGTTGAAAAGTAAGTACCTTATTAACGGTAAACAAATTGAAAATAAATATTTTTGTGTTGGACAAAATCCTAGTCCCAAATCCTCCTTTAATGTATCAGTGAATGATAAATCTGTGAGATTTATAAATAAATCTACAAATTCAAACACATACCTTTGGGATTTTGGAGATGAAAATTATAGTCGGGAGGAATCTCCTTTGCATAATTATTCTGTACCGGGCAAGTATTTGGTTAGTTTAGTAGCTTCGAATGGATGTGAACTTGACACTAGCCATTTTGAAGTAATTGTGGAAAATATTTCCGGAATATATCAAAATGATTTGGAATCACAATACGAAATATATCCCAATCCTGCAGCAGATAATATCTTTATCATAAACAAAGATTTTGAATCTACATTAATCAATATTTCGGTATTTAATTCTCTGGGATATGAATTAAAACATTTGTATAATCAAGAATTTAATTTAAAAAATACAATAGAAATAGATACTTCTGATTTGCCTGTTGGAACTTATTTCGGCACATTGACAACAAAGAATAAAAGAATTAGCTTTAAATTTGTTGTAATTAGATAATTGTCCTATAATTTGTAGAGACAGTCCAGATACCTGTCTCTACAATGATTATATAAATTTGATACTATTTTGATTTGTCTTTAGGGGACGGATCCCAGGAATTTTCGATTTGCCAAAAATATTCTAAATTTAATGTCCTTAGTTTTTCGATGATTGTGAAATAAGAATTATGATCCAACTTTGTCCAAGTAATTCCATTTAGATTAAAATCAGGATATTTTTGATTCAATGCACTAAGTAAAATACTGTCAATTGGCGGATGTGCAATTTTTGCAAGAGGACATTTTTCGTCTCTAATTATTACAGCTGTTTTTAAATAAATTGCAATTATTTTTGCAGCTTGTCCGTATGATGTACAAATCTTTTTTTCTTTACAAATTGAATTAATTATTATAGATGCTGTGTTCCTATGAAATTCATCAAATTGCACCTTAGTTATCTCATTTTTGTAATCAATATATGATTTGAGCTCAGTATTGTTAATTGCATTCTTTATTGTTAGTGTATCAGTAAAATTACGTTGAACAGCTCGAGCAGCTGTCCAGACAGCATAATTATGAATGTGTTCTTGAATTGTGTAACCCATAGGGACTCCTATCATTATAATAAATCTCAATAATATTAAATTAAGTAATGTAGCAAATTGAGCATCAAAAAATATTAGTAGACAAGATACAAAGACAATCAGTTACTTGAATGATCAAAATCAACAAAAGCATTATTTGTTTAACTGAGTGTATACGTATTTTATTTGTCTTCAATATTAAGATTGTACCAATCGATTTTTCTTGAAAAATACATTACGAATGCCAATATTAAGAATATTCCAATACTTCCAATCAATAATGAATAGTCTTGTAATTGGATAATAACAAAAATGAAAGAATAAAGAATTGATAAGATTCCACCAATTATAAAAGTAATTAAATTAGATTTTATAATTGCTTTAACATAGCCAACAATTAATAATATTGTTGAGACTGAAGAAATTAAAAATGCATAAGAATAATTTAAGTGTTCGGATATAGACAAAAGCAATGTATAGAACAGAATTAATGCAAGTCCTACTAAACTATATTGAATTGGATGAATAAAAATCTTATTTAACACTTCAACGAAGAAGAAAACAATAAATGTAAACACGATAAACAATATAGC
>CAZBNQ010000415.1:0-2796 GCA_964493035.1 uncultured Hyphomicrobiales bacterium
AAATCTTCGGGTTTATATTGCTTACGTACATAATAAGACCAATGCGCAGCAATAAATGATTCTTCGATAAATGTAGATTGCCAGAGCTCATCGCACAAATCGAATAAATCAAGTTTATTAATAGCGCCGAGTTTTTTATAATATTCTTTGGCTATTTGATTGACGTATGGAATTTTAACTCCATAATAATTAATATGTTCTTTGAAAAATCTTTGGCTACTTGCCTTAGTCTTTTCATCAGTTTTGTTAGTCAATTCGAAACGAATTTCTTCAATAATTTTATTCATATTTAATAAATATCAAAATATAAAGTTATTTTTATAATCTGTCATCTTATATACATGGAAATAATAGACAATTACTGAGTTTCTATAAATTGGAATTGTTGCAATTTTTTGAATTTTATTGAAATATTCTGAATAAAGTTTTTCAGGATCTTTAAAGTCACGGCTGCTTGTTATATAAATTACTGTATTACTTGAATTAATATATTTTCTATACATATTTATCCAATAGTACTTGTGAACCTCGCCCATATCACCCATCGCAATAAATTTAATATTCAGAGGATATGCAACATAATAATCTATATTTGCAGATGGAAACCATCTATGAGAAGTAATCACCAATTTTGATTTGTCCGGTTGGCTATCAATAATTTGCTGGATACCTGCTCTAAGTTGCTTCCAGCCATACATGTCAAGAGATATGTCTTTTCGTCCTGCTTTATAAATATCTTTGGCTGGCTCGTTAATAAATACTCCGTAATTAACTTGCATAAAGGCAGAAAAGACCACAAGAAGAAAAGTAATTATAGTAATTTTAATAGAAGTTGGCAATATAGGTTTTAGACTTAGTTTATCAAATTTTAATGATAAAATAATAGATGCAATAATAATTAAATTTGTAAAAGCAGGTCCGCTCCAATGTGGCAAAGTGCGCTTAAACAACGAAAATCCGATAAATGTGGCTATCATTGGAATTGAGATTAAGAGCAGCAATATAAATTCTTGTTTTTTATAGAGCTTTTGTTTTATTAAGCCTAATATTGAAATGAATATAATTATATAATTTGCAGGATTATTATAGAATACAGAGCCAAATATCTCCGATGCAAGATAATCGATCCTTAAAGATTTGCTCACACCAACTCGTGAGCTATGGAAGGTAAAGCTAATGAAATTATTGGAAATATTCCAAAATAAGACAGGGCTAATACATATATAAGTCAATAGCAAAGCAAGGTATAATTCTTTTCTTAGCAACCATTTACGATCGAAAAGCACGATATAAGCAATAGTTCCGGACCATAAAAATGCAGAATGATATTTTGATAGCATTGCCAGCCCAATAAAAAGTCCGGATAATATTAGATTTTTCCTTTGTATCGATTCATCAATATTTTCGGAAAATACTTTAAGAAGCGAGTTGATTGCAAGCATCCAAAACAAGACCATTGGCGTATCGGGCATGATAAATACACCCGCAATTACAGAAAGATAAAATGAAGCATTATATAAGCATACGGCATAAAAACCCGCATACTCATCTTTTAATCTGCTTGCAATTTTAAATATTAAAAATGAATTGATTAATCCTATTATCAATCCCGGCATACGCAAAAATACTTCGCTTGTAAATGTTAAGTTTAATGTTGTCAATTGTGCAAGATAGCCCAGCATAGGCGGATGATCGAAATGGCTCAAATCAGGAAACATTACATAAGTCCAATAATACACCTCATCGTTGCCAAATTCCAAACCAATTGCCAATACTAATCTGACGACAAAAAAGATTAATGCAATCAGCATAGCGTAGTTTTTTGCTTTTGTATTCATTCATTCCTCAAATTATTCAAAACAAAAATAAACAATTGGCTGAAATATTTCGGGAAAATTTATTTATTAATTTTGGAGAAATATTTTAGCTAGCTCGATTAACTGAAACTTAACAGTAAGCTTATTATGTGTTAAGTATTTATCCGTAATTTCGTATTGTATAAATATGGTGATGAAGGATATGACGGCTAAGAAAATATTGATAATTGATGAAGATAATGACTTTGCAGAAATAATTAAAAACACAGATAGTTTTGCAAATTACAACCTGACAGTGACTTGTTCTGCCAATTTGAAAGATGAAGTTTTGAATGAATTAAATCCTGATTTGCTTATAATAGATTATTCAGTAGATCATAATAATGAATTTAAGTATTTAGATCTTATAAAATCCCATCATGATGATAAGTTGATTCCTATTATATATCTCACTAATGGTAATAGTATTAAAGATGAAGCTGTTCAGATTGAAAATACTTTGGATGTGCTGAATAAGCCAGTCGATATGTCTCGAATCAAAAAGAAAGTGGATGGCTACTTTGCAAGGCTTGATAAGATTGAAAATAAATACAAATCCAAAATTCAAAACTTATCCAAGAATATAAGCCTTGCTCTTCCACATGAATTTAGAACTTCTTTGATAGGCATTTTGGGCTTTTCAAATGAAATTTTTAATATGACAAAATCTACTTCAAAGCTAAGTCAAAATCAAATTGAAGATATTAATATGATGATTCAATCAATTTTATATTCAGGAAAAAATTTAAATCGAATGGCTGAAAACTTCCTTTTATATTCTGAATTGCAGATGATCGAATCAGATCCGGAAAAGAAAAGCAGGCTTAAGAGTTGTTCCTTAGCCAATCCGGTAGAAGTAATAAATGAGATTGTTGAGAGCTTAACAATTGATAATGAG
Organism: uncultured Hyphomicrobiales bacterium; assembly: GCA_964493035.1. GTDB lineage: Bacteria > Bacteroidota > Ignavibacteria > Kapaibacteriales > UBA2268 > JAUQWR01. The sequence continues at coordinate 2,755 of CAZBNQ010000415.1, forward strand.
AGAGTTAATGGTTCGAAAAAACCTTCGAAAAACCTTCGAAGT
>CAZBNQ010000416.1:0-2758 GCA_964493035.1 uncultured Hyphomicrobiales bacterium
AATTTGCAAAAGCAGAAATTGAATTTGCATATCCAACTAATACTGTATATTTAAAGCAATAGATTAAATTTTTGAGGCAGGCAGAGAGAAAGTAAAAATACTACCTTTGCCTTCTTCGCTTTCAATAGTAATATATCCATCATTGAGGCTAAGCATTTCTTTGCAAAGAATAAGTCCAAAACCGGTACCTTTTTCTTGATTAGTACCTAATCTGGATTGAGTCCGCTCAGTATTAAATAATCTTTCTTTTAGTTCCTGACTCATACCAACCCCATTATCTTTAATAGAGATATGATTATATAAGTTGTCGGATTTGCTCGATAAGATGATTTCACCATTTTCAGGAGTAAATTTGATTGCATTATTTATTAAATTTTGATAAATGGATCCGATCATTTTTTTGTCTGAATATGTGAAAATGCTATCTGAAATATTATTTATAATGCTAATATTTTTTTTGGAAGCAATCAAATTGAGTACGTTCAATTTAGAGTCTGCTAATTCTTTAAGGTTGAGCAATTCAGGATTTCTGCCAATAATACCTTTTTGGAATTGACTCCAAAGAATAAACTCGTTCAAAAGTTCGTAGTGAGTATTAAGTGTAGTTTTTAGAGAATGGATAATTTCAACTTTTTCGGATTCAGAAATTTGCTCATATTCATTTTCGAGCATATCAATAAGTCCGAGCACTCCAAAGAAAGGCGAGCGAAGGTCGTGCGAAAGAATAGCGTAGAATCTATCGCGTTCTTCGTTGAGATTTTCAATTTTCTCTTTAGAAATTTTCAGTTCGAGATGAATTTTGATTCTGAGAAGCAACTCATTCAAATCATAGGGTTTGAGAATATAATCAACAGCACCGGAATTAAGAGCATCGACCACCATATCTTTAGTATCGATAGCGGTGAGGAAAATAATAGGGATTTTTTTAGTTTTCTCGTCGGCTTTTAAAATTTTGCAAACCTCAATGCCATTCATACCCGGCATAGCCAAATCGAGCACAATCAGGTCGGGAAGAACTTTATTTGCTTTGGCAATTGCAGTACTGCCGTCTTCGGCAACATAGGCAATAAATCCTTTGAGAGTAAGAAATCTGCGTAATGACTCGACAGATTCCTGAATATCATCGACAATAAGAATTTTGCAGTCGTAAATATTTTTTTCTTTACCCATTTTCATTTTTTTCTCGACTTGATTAAATGTCTTATAGAATCAATTTCGTTGGAAGTGAAAAAGCCCATAAGTTTGAGAACGACTAAAAATGCAACAATAAATAAGTTTTTAATAACAAAAGCCAGCCACAAAGTCATGTTAGAAGTCACTAAATCAGCTGCAAGATAAACAATAGCAGCAGAGACGAAGATTTTGGCCAATCTACCCCATTCATAAGGAGTAGGATAAACTTTCTGCTGAAGTTTCCACATCAAAGCAGAACCTGAGAAATAACCAATAAGCAAAGACCAAGCAGAGCCCCAATATCCAATTTTAGGAATTAAGATAAGATTGGAACTCAAGCTGACTAAAGCAGCAAAACCAACAGCCATAGGAATATACTTTGTATTTTTTGTAATTAAAAAACCGGCAGCAAAGTTGGTATTAACCCCGCTAAAGAACAATCCAATAAGGACAATAGGCATAATGCCTAAGCCAGTCCAATAGTGAGGATTAATAAATTTGCCTCCTACAAATGGCATCCTGACAATAAAATCAATATTGAGAGAAGCCAGCAAAAATACAAAGGCACAGACTAATGTAAAGTACGTAAGGACTCTTGCAAACAAGCTTTTAGCATCTTCATCTTCGTGATGGCTCAGATAGAAAGGCTTCCAAGCATAATCAAAAACAGTTACCATCACAAGCATAGGAATACCAAGCCTGTTATTAACAGTATACATAGCTACATCATATTGAGTAGCAAGCGCTTTGAGCAAAGGCCTATCGGCAACAAGAAGAATCATCGACGATAGGTTTGAAGGCAAAGTCGGCAAGCCGAACTTTATCATATCAATCAATAATTTAAAGTCGATTTTTAATTTTATATATTTTACTAATTCAGGAATAAAAACGATGAATCCGACAGCCGAAGCAATCAACTGAGCGATAAGAACACCCATGGCTCCTTGTCGCAGCCAGACTACAAAGATAAAATTATTAACAACAGCAAGAATAATGAGAGCAAACCTAGTCATAGCAAATTTTTTAGCTCTTCGCTTCATTCTAAGCAAACCATAAGGAATGAGAATCAATGCATCGAGGAATGGAATCAACGCAGCAGCTCTAATCAAGTTTGTAGCATCGGGAAGAGTAGTAAGGGCTTCGCCAATTGGCTTAGCAAAAAGCAGAAATGAAATGCTGAAAAAGCCTGAAATAGCAGCGATAATTAAATAAGCATGAGAGAATACTTTTTTTAAGTTATCATCATTATCTTTATCGAAAAACCTAAAAAAAGCAGATTCTATACCAAAAGAATATATAATATTAATGAATGCAATAATAGAATAAATGAAACCAATTTCGCCGACTTCTTCATAAGATAGGAAATTGGTATAAAGAGGAGTGAGCAGAAAAGTAAGAAATCTGCCTAAAATTTGAAAAACCCCGTAAACAACCGTGTCACCGGCTAAAGCTTTTAATTTAGCCTTCATATCAGCCTTATAGTCAATTTTAAAATTCAAAATTAATACTAAAAAATCAAATCATTATATAGAAAATTTAATAATTATTATTAAAGATTATGAAAAATTCATAAAATAAACCGATA
>CAZBNQ010000417.1:0-2745 GCA_964493035.1 uncultured Hyphomicrobiales bacterium
ATTTTGTTTGAGCAAGATCAACTTGGAAATCTGGAGATGTTTGTTCAGTCATCCAAATAATATCTTTATAAGTTTTACCAAAATCATTAGAAATGGAAACAATAAATTTATCAGAAACATGAACTTTAGCAACAGCTTCGAAACTAAAAGTTTTAGCAGATTCAGAAATCACAACAGGAGCAAAAATAATGCTGGAATTTAAACCTTTAGCATAATCTTTGCCAGGTGATTGGTTTAGTGAGTTTGGAGCTGAAGAAGCTTTATCGCTTGTAACGCCCCATTCACCTTCAGTATATGAGGCAATTCTAGTAGCGTCAAAATTTTCATTAATCGATACTTTTGGAGCACCGGCAAATGAAAATACTTCTTCAGAAAATTCGCTTGCAGTTTCTTTATTATTTCTTAAACCAATAGCTTTTAGTTTTAATTTATAAAATTTTTCTTTTTCGATACTAGTAATTGTATTGACTGATTTTTGTCCTGCATTAGTCGAAGCCACATCGAAGGAAGCAATTTTTGAATCTCCATTATATACATCAATTCGTTTTAAATCTTTTAGTGATGAATTATCTATTGCTTTACTTGGATTTAACCATTCTAAAGTAATGCCGTTTGCGTTTGGTTTTGCAACTACATCAGTTGGTGGCATTGGCTGCAAAGCACCACCAGCATTAACGATTAATTCAGCAAATATACTTGTTTCATTATTAGATGTTACAGTTCGCAATTGATATTTATATTGCTGGCCGCTTACAACATTATTATCGACATATTTCAAAACACCTTTGTTGACTTTTCCTAAAGAATTACCATCACGAACAACTTCGATTTGGAAATCGCCAAGAGCACCACCAAGTAAATCTTCGAAAGGATCTTTCCAAGATATTTCTAAATTTATAGTTGAGCCATTATCAATATTTTGAGATGCTAGTTCAAATGGAGGCTTTGGTTGTGAAGAAATCAAAGCTGTAAACAAATCTAAAGAGCCATAATGGCCTGAACTTTGAGTAGGAAGCCAGAACAATGGGAAAATTTTTCCATTAAGTGCAGCAACTGAAGTGTAGTCGCCCCAATAAATATTAGAACCTTCGGCATCTTGTTGAGATACATCTTCAGGCCCATTAATATATTTTGTTTCTGGAGTAATTCTAAATTGTTTAAAAGTATTACCGGCATCTCTTGAGATTGATAAATAAACATCAACACCTTGGTTGTTTGTCGGATCATTTTGAGAGCTATAATAGATAATAGCGATCATTCCACTGCTCGGATCAACAGAAATAGCAGGGAAAAACATATCGTTTCTGCTAGGATTATTATCAACTCTTATATTTTTTTTCCAATTAACGCCTTTATCAGTTGATTTTGCTAAGTAAATGCCATAAGGACCATTTTCTGATTCACGACCAGCTTGAACAATATATACATTGCCTCTGCTTGGGCTTCCAACAGCAGTTCTATCCACATCCATTGCCGGGTAAGAAGAAACACGCATATTTTGTTTATTCTTAAGTATATATCTTGATTGATTAATTTGAGGATCAATAACGCCAACTGTTTTTACTTCCTGAGCAATAACTGAATTTGCCCAAGTGACACCACCATTGTCTGAACGTCTAATAATCGCTTGAGTATTAATATTTGATCTATTTTGCCACACAACATAAACTTCGCCATTAGGACCTACAGCAGGCACTGGAGATTGAGTAGCACCGGTTCCTAATAATGTGTAGGTAGAAAATGAAACACCACCATCGGTTGATCTTGATATAACAGGACCATCGCTAGTTGTTTTAAATTTTTGCCAAGCTACGTAAATATTATCTTTATAAGGTGAGTTTTGATTGACATCGATAGTCATTGTATATCTATCATGGAATGGTTGAGTATTATTATTTCCCATTTCAACAGCTACTGCAGAGATAGGATCACCATTGAATCCACCATCCCAAGAATTACCTTTATTGGTAGATTTTACAACAAACACACCATTATCATCAGCAACTTTGCTATCTGAGTTCAATTGAGTAAAGCCATAACAATAAATAGCATTACCTTTTGTATCAAAACCAATTCCCGGATCAAATATTGTCATTGACCCACCTTGTGGAGCATCGAAAAACACACCTTTATTTTTTGGTGTATTTCTATGAGCCCAAGTTTTTCCTCCATCAGTAGAAAACCAAGCACTCATTTTATATTCACCCCACATATATGCATTATCATTAGCAGTAGCTATGATATTATTGGGATCGCTAGGATTGATTGCAATCCATGTTTCGGATTGAGCATTGTTTCCCGGAGAAATATTAACTAATTCAAACCCATCATCAGATAAAATTTTGTCGGTTGGTGGATAATATTTTAATATTTCTGGTGGAACATAAGTATGTTTGACTTTGCCAAATAGAGGAAGATGTTTGGTCTTTTCGGTATTTTTGTCAAAATCTGGTTTCATATAGAATGGCACACCTTTTCTATACATTGTCTGCGAATTAAGCAAATTCGCGGCAAGTATAGCAAAAAGAATTGTCATCGTAAAAATTTTCTTCATGGCTTTCCCCATTTTTGTTATATAATCTTTTTTTAAAAATCTTTACAAATTAATAGTTTATTAGTTTTTATACAAATAAATATTATTAACAAAAGTAAATATTTTTACTTTATTATATATTAAAACAAATATAATTGACGATTAGTTACAATTTTGAATCTAGAGTAGAGCCAACAAGGCAATATAAAGAA
>CAZBNQ010000418.1:0-2740 GCA_964493035.1 uncultured Hyphomicrobiales bacterium
TTCGACGAACAAAGTATGTATTGGGATCAAAATATTGGTCAATTTGATTATACTCAATTTGATCCAATTATTAGAAGACTTATCAAAAGTATTACAGAAAAAATTTGGATACAAGTAAACTATGACTCATTATCAAGGGGTAATGAAAAAGAAATTATTATTATGCCCAGACGAATGTTTTCTTATGCCGGTTCGCTTTATGTTGTTGCCTATGTTCCTAAGCATGGCTCGCATATTGCCATGGCTATCCAAAATTTTTCATCAATCAATTATTTAGACAAATACAAAGCCGATCTGCCAAGCTTTGATTTCCTTGAATGGACTAAACATCGTTTTGGCGTTTTTTGGGGAGAACCCAAGAAAGTTATGTTTGAAGTGAAAAAAGAATTTGCTCATTATTTCAAGAATCGCAAATGGCATTCTAGTCAAAAATTGACTGAAGAAGATAATGGTACGCTTGTCATTGAGATGAAAGTGCCTTTATCTACCGATTTTATTGCTTGGTTGCTCAGCTGGAGTCATGCTATTGTGGTATTAAAACCTGCCGAGCTAATTAAATCAATGCATGAAAGTCTTTTAAATACTTTAAGACAATACGATCCTAATTATTGATTTTTTTCTTTTTTGGTCTATTAGGGCTGTTTTGAAAATATTTTTTCATTACAGCCTTTTTTTTTGAAACTTTTTCATTTTTTATTCGTAAACCTAAATATTTTAGATTTAGGGCAAGCTAAATGTGTGTGAACTTAGCTCAAAATCTAGCATATTTTTAAAAAAATATGTGATAAATTGTAAAAAATTGTTTTTCAATTTTAATTATTAGGGTATAGTATGTTTATTAAGAAAAGCCACATATTTGCGGCAGGTCTTATGATGGCTTCATTGATTTCCTCATGTGGCAAATCAAATATGAGCCAAACAGGTAGCATCAAAGCTATCGATCCAAAAAATATGGACACTACAATCAGTGCCGGCGATGATTTCTTCAAATATGCCAATGGTGCTTGGATGAAGTCCAATCCAATTCCGGATGAATATTCGAGATGGGGTGCATTCAATATTCTTCAGGAAGATAATAATAAAAATTTGCGCTCAATTATGGAAGATGCTGCAAAAAATCCTGGCTCTAAAGGCTCCAATAAACAAAAAATTGGCGATATGTTTGCTGCCGGTATGGATTCTGCTGCTATCGAAAAAAATGGATTGAATCCTATTAAAGCAGAATTAGATAAAATTGCTGCTATCAAATCTACCGACGATCTTGCTTCTGTTATTGCTGATCTTCACAAAAAAGGTGTTAATCCTCTCTTTGGTGTTTATTCTGGTCAGGACGAAAAGAATTCTGAAATGGTTATATTCCAATTGGCTCAAGGCGGCCTTGGTATGGGCAACCGTGACTATTATACCGAACAAGATGCTCGTTCTAAAGAACTTAGAATTAAATATGTAGAGTTTGTTGGTAAATTATTTGAATTGGCTGATAAAAATCCTAGTACTGCTAAAGCCAACAGCGAAGCTATAATGGCTTTGGAAACTAAATTGGCTAATACTTCTATGACTATGCTCGAACAAAGAGATCCTCAGAAAACTTATAATAAAATTGATCTTGCTAAACTTCAAAAAATGTGTCCTGCATTCAATTGGAATGCTTATTTCAATGGTATTGGTTTAGCTAATCCTGGCGATATCAATGTTACTTCTGTTAAATTCTTCTCTGGTATTTCTAAAATTATTAAAGAAACTCCAATCGAAGTGTGGAAAGAATATTTAAGATTTAATGTATTGAACGTTATGGCTGATTATTTGCCAAATGAATATGTAAATCTTAATTTTGATTTTTATGGCAAGACTTTCTCTGGTAGCAAAAAAATCAAAGATAGATGGAAAAGAGTTTTAGAAACTACTAATTCTGCTTTAGGCGAAGCTGTTGGACAAGTTTATGTAGAAAAATTCTTCCCTGCAGAAGCTAAAAAGAAAATGTTGGTTTTAGTCGAAAATTTGAGAAAAGCTTTGGACGAAAGAATCCAAAACTTAGCTTGGATGAGTCCTGAAACTAAATTAAAAGCTAAAGAAAAATTAGCTAAAATGAAAGTTAAAATTGGCTATCCTGACAAATGGAGAGATTATTCCGGCCTCGATATTGATAAATCTAAAGGCTTTGCTGCTTTGATTATGGCTTCTAATGAATTCGAATTTAAATATATGATGAGCAAAGTTGGCAAACCAGTTGATAGAGGCGAATGGCATATGACTCCACAAACAGTTAATGCTTATTATAGCCCTAACATGAATGAAATAGTATTTCCTGCTGCTATTCTTCAGCCTCCATTCTTCTTTAAAGATGGTGATGACGCTGTTAATTATGGTGGTATTGGTGCTGTTATTGGTCATGAAATGACTCATGGTTTTGATGATCAAGGCAGACAATATGATGCTAATGGTAATTTAAATGACTGGTGGACAAAAGAAGATGCCGAAAACTTTAAAAAGCAAACTCAGCCTCTTGTAGATCAATTCAATAAATTTGTCGAATTAGATTCTTTATATGTTAATGGTGAATTGACTTTAGGCGAAAATATTGCTGATATCGGTGGTATCACTGTTGCTCATGTAGCTCTTCAAAAAGCCTTAAAAGAAAGCAAATTCAACGATAAAATTGATGGCTTTACTCAAGATCAAAGATTCTTATTATCTTGGGCTCAAGTATGGCGTTCTAATATTCGCCCTGAAGAATTGAAAC
>CAZBNQ010000419.1:0-2736 GCA_964493035.1 uncultured Hyphomicrobiales bacterium
GCGACCCCTACTACCCCAAAGTAGTGCGCTAAACCGGGCTGCGCTACACGCCGTACCTTTAGACTGCAAAATTAAGGAAATTTATCCAGTTTTACAATATGAATTTGTTTACTGAACATGTTTTTCCATGATTTCATCCATTTTTTTAAATGTGTCTTCGAGCAAATCATTTACTACAACATAATCAAAATCTTTAGCAAGTTCAATTTCCATTTCAGAGCGAGCTAATCGTTTTTTAATTTGTTCTTCAGTTTCTGTACCTCTTCCTCTAAGCCTTTCCTCTAAGACTTCAATACTCTTTGGAGTTAAGAAAATCAACAAACTATCTTCAGGAAAAGCTTTTTTTATTGAAAATGCACCTTTTACGTCGATATCAAATAGAAGAATAGCACCTTCATCCATGGCTTTATTAATTTCACTTTTGAGTGTGCCATAGTAATTACCAAATATTTCTTCGTATTCTACTAAATCGCCATTATCTATTCTTGATTTAAATTCATCATGATTTAAGAAAAAATAATCCTTTCCATTTACTTCACCTGGACGCATTTGTCTGGTTGTTGCTGAAATAGAAAATCTTGATTTTGGATATTTAGACAGCAAATATCTGGAAACAACGGACTTGCCTCCGCCACTTGGAGCAGATATAACAATCAATCTTTTATTTTTAGGCATTTTTCTTTCCTTTTTTAAATAGACTTTTCAATTCAGATTGTTTTTCACCCTTGATAATATCTTTTTTCATAAATTTCCAATACTCGGGCTGAGTTTCTAATAACCTTGTATATATTTCCTGACGCATCCCTTCATCTAAGCTTAAAATTGTTTTTGTAAACTTTTTAGCTTGATCTTTATCCATTTCAATATTAAGATATATATCTAATTGTTGAAGTTTAAATTCTTTATCGCATTCTGCATTGAGCAAAGCAAAAAGCAATTCTGGCGATTCTCTTTTATATTTTTCAAATGATTTGATTGCAGCATTTCTTACCATTAACCTTTCATCGTTTAATGGAATTTTAATAATATCAAATACAGAATCCGGAAATATCCTTACAATTGCTTCAACTGCTTTTGCAGCAACTACCGGATTAGGATCTTTAAGTTTGTTTTCGAGCAATTGCATATAAGGGCTGGCTAGCATTTCGCCAAGGGCATTTATTGCTCTTGTTCTAATCATCCAGTCGCTGCTTTCTGCCAAATCTGCTGTATGTTTGCTCAATCCTATTATTCTATTATCAGCTATAATATCTAATCCTAAACATATTCTTTTTCGGTTGTCACTCAAAAGCAATTCTTTTGTAGCTTTAGTTAGGTATACTGAATCTATTTGTTTGACTGAATTGTAAATATCTTTAATTGCTTTTAGCTCATTAGTTTTTGCTTTTTCAATTTTTTTATCTAAATATTTTATTCCTACATCTTTGAGAGATGCAATTTTCTGCTTTGCAGAATTTGAATACTGTTTGAGATTTCCAAAACCAATAGCTTCAATATAAAGGCTGTCTATGTTTTGCCTTGTTGTAGCTATCTGTGCAATTTCTTTGGCAGCAGACTTTTCGGGTTCTTCATCGTTTTTGCTATCTATGAAATATCCTTCATTTCCTTTTTTGATGATTGAGCTATTGTCAAGAAAGTCTGAATAAACATCATTGCCAATCCTGTCGAAAAACAAAGCAGGCATCGAATAAGCAAAGTTTGTATCAACATAACCAAACGATAAATTTCTCTCAGGAACCGAGTAAACATCATTACCATTGAAATCAGCAAAAATAGCATTCGCTCCATTTTGTGCAGATCCAAACGAAAGAATTCCTGAATAATATTTATCATTACCTGAGTCGTTTAATAGCCATGAAGAACTATAATTTACAGATGCAGCTAAAGAATGGAAATTACTAAGCAAAACATCATTTCCAGATTTATCTAAAAATATAGAAAAACTATAATTTGATGCTGAAGATTGGCTAAGACTAGCTGCATAATACTTATCATCGCCTTCGTCATCTATAAGCGAAGCAATAGAAAACCAATTAGCCGACGCTTGGCTTCTTCCTTCAGATTTATACAAATCGTTGCCTTTCAGATCGAATAGAAAACCAATTCCACCAGAAATATAATCATTGAAGCCGCTAGCAGCGCCTTGAGTATATGTATTTAAAGTTTGAATATTTTTTGTATTAATACAAGAATTATATTTATCATTGCCATTTTTGTCTAGAAGCATTCCAAAACCTTTACTTCCACCAAAACCTTGGGAAAATGCTTCAGAATAATATTCATCATTACCATTTTCATCAATCAACAATCCTATTCCAAATGTGGAAGCACCCTGAGTAAATTGAGCTCCACGATAAATATCATTGCCGGTGAGATCGTGTAGGATACCAGTACCAAAAATTGCAGCACCTAATGACAAATTTCCGGCAGTATATGAATCATCGCCCGAATAGTCAATTAAAATATTGGTACCCAAAAAAGCTCCCCCTAAAGAGAAGTCTTTTGCATAATATATGTCATTGCCGGAGTAATCAATAATAAATCTTGAAGGTGTTTTTGTGACTTGCCTTTTTGCGACATTCGACAAAAAATATTTGTCGTTTCCACCAATATCTACAATCATCAAATAATCACCAACATATATATTATCTTCGGTTCCTCCAATTGCAATTTTTCCGTAAGGAGTAGTAAATTCTACTGACTTAAGACTATCTTTAAGTAGATCATAATTCTTAT
>CAZBNQ010000420.1:0-2734 GCA_964493035.1 uncultured Hyphomicrobiales bacterium
AATAAGATCGTCGGATGAATTAATATTCCATAAAATCATTAGTCCATCGTAGCTTAGACTTGCAAAAGTCAAATTATTTGGAGCAAATTGAAGAAGTTTTATACTATCTTTATGGTTTAAATACGTCTTAAGTTCTTTTCCTAAGCCTAAATACCACTGCCTTATCTCGCCTTGCTCATCTCCACAATATAATATTTTACTATTTGGGCTAAAGCACAAATTCGATGGATTTGTTTTATTAAGAACATTAAATGTATGAAGTAGTTTACGTTCCTTCACATCCCACACTTTAATTGTTGAATCAATTGAATACGAAGCAACATATTTTTCATCAGGACTTATTATTGCGTTTATATAGTTATCCTCATCAAAAGGACTAATTCTTGTTGTCTTTAATGTTTCTTTATCTATTAGATCTATGAATTCATGGTAATTAACTACTATATTTTTTAAATTAGGATTTTCATAGATAGTACCATTATCAAGTTCGTATAGAACATGTTCTTTAAAATATATTATTTGGAGATCAGGCAAACTGAAAATATAAACAGCCATTTTATCAGAATCTTTATTTGCTCTAATCAAGAGATGTTTGCCGTTATTAATAATTTTCCAATATTTCCCGAAAATACTATTATAATAACTATTTTGCATCATACCTGTTGATACTTCCCATACTAATATGTAAGAACCTCCATAATACTCAATAATTTCTATTAAATACTTGCCGTCTGGGCTAAATACAGCATCAATGCTAGAATATTGTTCAGTTCTAGGATTTTTTGAATCAATGAAAGAACGAACATATTTATTAGATTTCAATTCATATAGATCTAATCCAACTCTATTATTAACAATAAAATATTTATTATCGGGGCTAAAAGCAATTACTGAATTCTTTATAGCGCCATTGAATTTAAGCTTTATATCATCAATTGTGTTATTATCGATTTGCCTTACTTTTATCAAACATTGATCACTCAACGTTTTGGGTATATTCTCCCATTTATAAGAGTTGCCTCTTGCTGAGGTTATTCTGTTCCAATTTTCTCCTTTATCAGTACTGTAGCTTAGCTCTACCCAATCGCTTTCTGATACTCCTTCCCAAGTTATCAATGTATCGCTACCAACAATAAATTTTTCTCCTCCGTTTGGATTTGTCAATCTAAGCATACTTTGCGCTGGATGTTTCCCTATCCATTGCGATACTGCATTAAATTTAATTGGACATTTATCATTTTCCAGTTCAAATTCTACCAATTCATAAGTACTATCTTGTGCAGTAAAACTAACCGTAAGCTCTTTTGCTTCGCCTGATTTAATTTCAAAGCTTTTTGGATTTACATCAAATTTTAAATTATTTGATTTGATGTTTGTGATTTGAAAATCAGAATTAACTGCAGTCAGAACTATTTGTTTTGTTAATGTTTTCCCTGATTCAACATTTGTAAATTTTACGTTTTTTTGACTAAACTCTAATTGAGATATTAAATTCTTTGGCATTGGATAGTTAAGTTTTACTATTTCATTATTTGATAGAAGTTTCAGTTCGAGGCTAACATCAAATTGGCTGCAGTAGTTGTTGCTCTGCCAAGTTATTTCGGCAGCTTCAATACCTTGTGCATCTTTTAATATTTTCAGATATATCGATTCAGCTTCTTTAATACTTGACACATTACCATAATATTTGCCACCAGTTTGGTTTGATATTTCAATAAGTTCTTTAGGGCAATCCATTGATAAGGCAACGGTATAAATACTAATATTTTCTGCATTTGCCTCTGAGATTGTTTTGTTTAAATCTAAAGACTGACTGGATAATCCATCTGTCATTAATACAATGACCTTTTTATACTTACCTGATTTGCTAATTGGCAATCCTCCAGCCATTGGACCTATCAGAGCATCATTATAATCAGTACCCGAAAGTGGTCTCAACTGATCAACTGCATTGAACAGTAAATTTCTATTATTTGTAAAATCTTGGTTTATATAATTATTATCATCGAATGAGCTGATAGCACATTCACTATATTCGAAATAATATCCTTTAATCCATGCTCTTGCGGCTGCTTTTGCTATATCAATAGTTCTTATTCCTCCTGATATATAGCCCATTGAAGAACTTAAATCAAAAATTAACAATGAAGATAATGCTAATGGTTTTTTAGGTACCGGATTAGAAATTGATAGAATTTTTCTTTGGATTCCATTCTCTTTTAGTTCGAAATCTTGTGGTTTTAAATTATCCATAAGATTGTAAGAATCATCAAAAGCATAATATTTTGCTTTGATTATTGGCTGATTGCTGGTATTTATATCAAATACAGTTATTGTTTGACTTAAAGCAATTTGAGCAATCAGCATTGCGAATAAGGGAATTATTCTTTTCATTGCAATACTCCTATAAGTTATTTAAGTTATGACTCTTATCCTTTTTTTTTATTTGGAATTTTTTTCATTTTTTCCTTTAATCAAATAATAAAATATTAGACTCTGAATTAGCCTGTATCTTCTTAACTTTGTGATACTATTTCTTAGTTCTTTTTCTTATATTTTCTTTAAGAAGGAGCACAAAGGACACTAAGTTATTACACTAAGTTTCACAAAGTTTTTCAAGAATCTATTTATTACTTTACTCAACTAACTTTACGATACTATTTCTTACTACTTTTCTTTTATTTTCTTTAAGAAAGATCGCAAAGCTCACTATGTTTTCTAACCTATACACACT
>CAZBNQ010000421.1:0-2715 GCA_964493035.1 uncultured Hyphomicrobiales bacterium
TATTATTAAATATAGAAGAGTTAGAGCAGATTCGCCCGATAATGCAGAAATAGCAGAACCCAAAGCACCAATCTGAGGACATAAATAAAAAGAGAATCCAAGAATGAAAATGAAGGAAAAGAATAATGCTTTATTGACTTGAGATTCAAGTTTTTTGGAAAGCAAATAAGCTTCTAAAGTCAAATTTAATGATACCGGCAAAAAGGTAAACGATAAGATTTGTAATACCGGGACTGCATCCTTAAAGTCATAAGTATATTTTATAAGCAAATCTGAAAGGAAATACATTGCTATACTAATTATTATTCCTGTAAGTGCAGCTAAAGAAAATGATTGAACTAATTTTTCTTTTTTTGGTTCCGGTTTGGAAAATTCAGGAAGCATTGTATTTAAGATTGTTCCTGGTATGATTCTTAATAATGTCAGAAAACGCATTGCACCTGAATAATGTCCTAATGCAGTATCTCCAGCAAACCAAGCTGTGCTGAATTGTGGAATCCTATATTGAGCTACACTCAACAAATTTACAAAAATTAGTTTGTATTGGTTTTTGAATAATTCTATATAAGTGTGTTTTTTATCAGGACTAAATTCGTTAGAGAGTAAAGGTTTTGTAAGTTTAGTATAAACGAGTAATTTTATTGCCTCAATTATCAAATAGGCAAGATAGATAACATACAAATCCGTAAAAGTAAAAATTGAAAAGAGTATCCCATATAATATAATATTAAAAATGGCTTCAGTTCGGGAAATTGTCGCGAATTTTTCGTTTGCTCTCAATAAAGATTTGTAGGATGATGAAAGCGAAATTATCAAATTCCAGACTAAAATAATTATTATAGCAAAACCACTTGCAACGGAATACCAAAGGATAATTGCCGGGATAAGTGTAATCACAAAGCTAATAAGCTTAAATTTATTGGCATTATCAATCAATGACTTAGGATTGCATCCCGACAATGCATCGCGTGGTATTGAGATATCAAATCCGGCATCGATCAAAGTCCTTACTATCGTAGCGATTACGAAAGCAATCGAGTAGGTGCCGAGAATTTCTGCACCCAACAATCTACCAAGCAAAATCGAAAATACAGTCGCTAAAATTAAGCTCAAAGCTTCTGCACTAAGCAGAGTAAGTGCAGATTTGAATATTTTTTTTATATAGTTTAAGTCCATATTGTCGATAAAATTATTATCTTTGACAAATATAATAATTTAAAATAAACATGTTTTTATAAAAAAGATAAAAAAAAATGCAAAAAACCTAAAGGAGGTGATTAACAATGGGGAATGAAAAGCCAAAATATACCCCGGACCAAGTTTTGATTTGAGGTGTGGGAGGGTGGGCATCACAAATATTAAAAGCTATTTCCATAAAATATAAAAAAATAGTAATTTTGCTATTATTTAAATCTGGAATTTAGCGAATATGATATTAGCTTTGGAGACTTCAGGCTCGGCTTGTAGTGTAGCATTGAGCCATGACAATAGATTGTTGGGTATATTGACTGCTTTTTCAGGCAATTCGCACGACAGATTATTAGCAGAATTTGTAAGGCGAATTTTGCATGACAATAAGATAGGATTTGAAAATATAGATGCAGTTGCAATTTCCTCGGGTCCGGGTTCATTCACCGGGCTAAGGATTGGTGCTGCATTAGCAAAAGGTTTGTGCTTTGCTAATACAACAAAATTAATTTCAATACCGACTTTAAACGCAATTGCATATTCGGCTCTGGATTTTGTCAGAATTACAAACGCCGAAGAAATAATAGCTATGATCCCTTCGCATAAAGAATTAGTCTATTTGCAGAAATTTGATGTAAATGCAAGTCCGAATGGCGATATTGCTATAGTGGAACAATCACAATTGAAAGATATCGTCAAGTCTGATTCGATTGTTGTTGGTCCGGCTAGCAATAAGATCGATAAAGGTATCAAAATTGATAGTTTAAATATTATTGAAGCGGGAATGATTGTGAGGCTTGCAGAAAAATATTTCGAAGAAAATAAATTTTGCGATACAAATCAATACGATCCTTTGTATATTCAAGAATTTGAACCTAAGCTTAAACAAAAGAACAAGGAATAAATATGAAAAAAGTATTATTGGTAGTCATTTTTGCATTAATAGCAACAAGCGCTTATTCTCAAACTTTGCTTCAAAAAGGGGCTTTGGCTCTACAAGAACGTAAATATGCAGATGCAATTAATATATTCAGTGAATACATAAGTAAGGACACAACTAAAGAAGAAGCCTATTATAATAGAGGTGTAGCTTATCTAAGCACTGGTGATTTTTTCTTATCGATAGTTGATTTTTCGAAAGCAATGGAAATAAATCCAAAAAACCCTGACACTTATAATTATAGAGGTCTTGCTTTTACTTATATAGATCAATTAAATAGAGCAGCAGCCGATTTTACTATGGCTATCAAACTTGATAAAAAGTTTGGCGAAGCATATTCAAATAGGGGAAATATTTATTTGTCTGCAAAATTGCTCGATTCTGCTAAAATGGATTTCGACAAAGCAATGAAGTTAATTCCAAATAATCCTGAATTGGCTATGTATCGTGCTCGTTGGTTTTATATCAAAAAGAATTATAAAAATGCAATCAGCGAATATACTCGCGCAATGAATTTAGGGATTAAGAGCCCGACTGCATATTATAATAGAGCTAATGCTTATTTTAAATATGAAAAATATCAAGAA
>CAZBNQ010000422.1:0-2706 GCA_964493035.1 uncultured Hyphomicrobiales bacterium
AATTTCATTCATTGTGCAATCAAATAATCTGATTTCAGTTGAAGATTTCGAAAAGATAGATGATTTAAAGGTTTATCCCAATCTAATAAATAATAATTATCTTTATATTAAAACTGATGAATTTAATAATAAGTTTAATATAAAAATATATAATCTCTTGGGTGAAAAGGTATTAGATGTAAGCTCTGAAGCATGCAAAGTATTAGATAATTTAATTAAATTAGATTGTTCACAATTTGCTAATGGGCAATATTATATAATCTGCTCTGATGAAAAGCTACAAAGAACAGCTAATATTAAAGTTTTGAGGTAGCACAAAAATGATTTGCCAATCTTTGTTTCGCTTCGAAAATAATACTTTAATTATGATTAAAGATTGGACAAACTACAAAATTGAAGAAATTGAATTTAGGGACTTAATCATAAGTCAAAATGGGATTCTGTGAAAAATGGCTTTTATTTAACCTCTTTTAAGTATTTACATTTAGAGACAGGTCTGCGGCCTGTCTCTAAATAATTTAATTTTGTGTCTTTTAAGAGTGGTTTAAAAGCTGAATGAATATAATAAAAATATTGCAATTCTATTTAATTAAAGTCTTTACAATGATATTTATAGTTCTGCTATAGAATCGTCCTTCGGGCAAATCATTGGCAAACAATACTTGCTCCTCGCCTACACCTTTTGTAGTTGCTGATTGTAAATTTAGAGCTTTTTTAGTTTCTTCTGCACGCTTTTCTGATAATTTTTTATTATAATCATCATCACCGATATTATCTGTGTAACCAATAATTTCAACTTCAGAATCAGCTTTTATTCTTTTTGCAATAAAATCAATAATCTTTTTATTTGCACCTTCGATACTTGATTTGTCGAAATCAAACAAGATTAGACTAAACTTTTCGATTTCATAATCACTTTGAATTTCCTTGCGTTTCTCTGAAATTGATTTAATATCAATTTTTGTATCTGGGGTAGATATTATTTTTATATTAGATTTTTCATCTTCAATTTTCAGTTCAGTTATTAGTTGCTCTTCAAATTTTGGAGTAAATTTTTGATTTTGAGACAAGTCCCAATCAATTTGATTTTTTAAGTCGGTATTTCCAGAAACTCTGAAAGCATTGCTTTTATCCTTTTCTTGATATGAAACAAGTTCCCATTTTTTTATTGGTAATTCTGAATTTACTTCAATTTTGAACCGTATAATAGGAGGATTTGCAATTCTATCAATTTTTTGAATAAATACAGGCTCGAGAATTTTGTAATTATCTGAAACTATTTCTACTCGACGATTTTCTTGCATTTTATCAAAATCTTCTTTAGGAATTGAAGGTTTGGCAGGGAGCTTGCGTTTTTCAATTTTAATTCGATCTGAAGGAATATTCCAAATACTTGTCAAATACTCTTTCACTGCTAATGCTCTTTTTTCGGATAAATTAAGATTTCCTTTTTCCAAATTCATATCGGAATTTGATCCTATAAGACTTATTTTTGCTTCAGGATAATCATTCAATCTTTTGCCGATAATATTCAACAAGTTGTAATATATATCGAGTGTATTTTCTTTGTATAAACTATCAATCTCAAAGATCTTTGCACTTGTTTGATTAAGCTGTTTGTATCTAACTGGGATTGTAAAAGAATCTTCATCAAAAAATATATAATTCAAAAGAGGATCCAGACGGTTTGAAACAAATTCTTCAACAATAAACTGAGGATTTGTAGTTTCCTTACCTTCTTTATCAACGCCAAGAACAATTAAGTTGCCAGAAATATTATAATTTTTTTTAATAAAAATTGTATCCGTTCTGATAGTCGTTTTGATTTTGATAATTTCCTGATCATTTTCTTGGAATGCGTATTCCAGTTTTTCGATACCAGGCGAAAATGTAGATGCAATAATATCTTTTTCTACTTTAATCGTATCAATATCATATTTTTCAAAATTTACTTCTTGTTTTGGCAATGATTTGATTGGAGAATATTTCAAAGAAACACCTAAAGATAAAATGTTTGATTTCCATTTTTTAACTAAATCATTACCGACAATATTAGTTAAACCATAATAAAATGCAGCTTCAGGTTCTAAAAACAAATTGCTTTTATCGTTTAATGGCAGGAGAATAGATATAGAGCCCATTGGCGAAACAAGAATGGAGCTTGCATCTTTGATCTCACCGCTATATTTATTTCGTTCACGGGAATAACTATCACTGCCATCTGGATTTAAGAAAGTGCCATAATCTGTTGGTTTGACTAATTTCTCAACTTGAGCATAATCATTTTTGATTAGAAAAGATAAATTTAGTCCAAGATTAATATAAAAATTCTTGAATATATTAAATTTTAAAGCTGGTTCGATAGCTATGGATTTTAAAGTTGCATCTAAGCTATGCTCAAACTGACCTTGTTGAACATTTCCATCTGCAATAATAGTAGTGTTTTCGGTGCTAATTAGTTTTGCACTAATATCTTGAAATAGAAATTTGTTAGAGATATAAACTTGATTAAATAGTTTATAATCTGCAACAATACCGAAATTGAATCCCAAACCGGATCCATCTTTGTAGCCGGGAGAACAACTCGGACAATCAGGGAGTTTTTTGAAATCTGCAACGTGTGCATTAAAGCCCAGCCCTCCAAATAAACCAAAGCGAATCTTATTATCTTCTTGAGAAAAAAGTATTATAGGAATAAAAAAGAAA
>CAZBNQ010000423.1:0-2705 GCA_964493035.1 uncultured Hyphomicrobiales bacterium
GATATAATATGATGACAAATCGACTTGATAAGGAATTTTTGGATAGTTTAATATTAAAAACTGATTGTGATGCTGAGTATATAAATAGATTATTTAAAACAATCAGCGATTTTCAGAAAACAAGTATTAACTCTCAAGAAGAGTTGATCGAACTAAATAAAGTAATAGATGAATTTTATATAAAGGTTGACCATGGAAAATATAAGCAATAACGATAATAATCAGGATGTTTCCTATAAAAATAGGATAGATCTACAACCATTCAAATCAAGTATTGATAAAATTCGTTCAGAAATTGAGAAAGTTATTGTAGGGCAGCATGAAATGATTGACTTGCTGATTACAGCAGTAATAAGTGATGGGCATATATTGATTGAAGGAGTGCCGGGAATAGCAAAAACATTGGCTGCTAAGTCGATTGCAGCTGCTTTCGATTGCAAATTTACAAGAATTCAGTTTACTCCGGATTTGATGCCATCAGATGTGCTTGGCACTTCAATTTATAATCCAAAAACAACGGAATTTGATTTTAAATCCGGACCGATTTTTACTAATATTGCGTTGATTGATGAGATTAATCGTGCTCCGGCAAAGACTCAGGCTGCTCTTTTCGAAGTTATGGAAGAACGTCAAGTTAGTATTGCTGGCGATACATATCATTTCGAAGCACCATTTTTGGTTATTGCTACCCAAAATCCAATTGAACATGAGGGTACTTATAGACTTCCTGAAGCTCAAATCGATAGATTTTTATTCAAAATTGTAATTGATTATCCTAAACCATCAGAAGAATTAAAGATACTCGATTTGAAATCTAAAGGAAACGCTAAAGCCGAAGATATAAACAAAGTTATTGACAAGCAAGAATTGATGAATTTGAGAAAGATTACTAACGAAATCTTCATCGAACAGAAAATACTCAAATATATAGTTGATATTGTAACTACAACACGTAATCATCCTGCATTATATTTAGGAGCTTCTCCAAGAGCATCAATAGCATTGCTTAATGCTTCAAAAGCATTTGCTGCTATGCAGGGAAGAGATTTTGTGATACCCGAAGATATTCAATTTCTTGCTCCACATGTATTGAATCATAGAATAATGATTACTCCTGAAAAAGAAATGGAAGGAATTCCAATAATTGATATTATCAAAGATATATTACAAAAAGTAGAAGTGCCAAGATGATAAGATTTTTGAAAAGTCTGTATTTCGATAAAAAGTTTTTCTTTATTTCGATTGCTGTGATAGTAGTATTGCTTACATCAGTATGGATAAGTACTTTTGCGATAATTGGTTTTGTCGGATTATTAGTTTTGATAATTTTTACTTTGCTTGACATTATGATGATCTATTCAATTAGAAATGGAATAGAAGCCAAAAGGATAAGCCCGGAAAAATTATCAAATGGCGATTTAAATCCGATTGGAATAGCTATTGTAAATAATTATTCATTCCTAGTATCTATCGAAGTAATCGATGAAATACCGGCGCAATTTCAAATACGTGATTTTTCGAAGAAATTTGATTTGGCAGGAAAAACTTCACATGAATTTATATATCATCTAAAACCTGTGAAACGTGGTGTATATGATTTTGGATGTATAAATGTATATGCAAAATCAAAATTTGGATTGATAAGAAGACGTTATAAATTAGGGCAATCAATACAATTAGCTGTCTATCCATCTTTTTTGAAGTTAAATCAATATAATTTGATGGCAATTTCTAGTTTGAATTTATTTGGATCGCGTCAAGTTAAGAAGATTGGGCATACTTTTGAATTGGAGCAAATAAGAAACTTTGTCAATGGTGATGATATCAGGTTTATAAATTGGAAAGCAACAGCTCGAAAAAATGAACTAATGGTGAACCAGTTTAGAGACGAAAGATCACAGAATATTTACTCGGTGATCGATATGGGCAGAACAATGCGAATGCCATTTGAAGGTATGACATTGCTCGATTATGCAATAAATGCCAGTTTGGCTATTTCATCTGTAGCGTTAAAGAAGGATGATAGACCAGGAATAGTATGTATAAATAAACATTTAGATAAATTTATTAAATCTGACAAGAAACCTAGCCAGTTATCAATAATCTCAGAAGCTTTGTATTCTTTAGAAACTAACTATTCCGAAACTAATTATCCATTGCTGGTTAATTTAGCTAAAAATAGAATAACACAGCGCAGCTTGATAATGTTATACACAAATTTTGAAACATACTCAGGAATGCAAAGAAACTTAGATTACTTAAAAATGCTCTCGAAATCTCATTTGCTAGTAGTAATATTTTTCAAGAATACAGAATTGAATCAACTGACCGAACAAAAAGTAAAGAACTCGAATGATGTATATCTAAAAGTAATTGCAGAAAACTTTATGTTCGAAAAGCGAAAAATCGTAAAAGAGCTTAATAATCATGGCATATTGACAATATTTGTCGAGCCGGAGGATTTAAGTGTGGCAGTGATTCAGAAATATATCGAGATAAAGAAGCGAAACATGATATAGAATTTCTAAGCCAGTTTTAAATTGGTTTGGAATTTATTGAAGCAAATTCGGGCGGGGTGGATGGTTTTTGTAGTTTATGAATTGAAATCGTCTTCATTACCCTCGAGTGTCGACCGACGTAGTCGGGCGGGGTGGATATTCTTCAGTTTTGGGAATATTAAGAATCCACCCCGTCAAGCTCCGCTT
>CAZBNQ010000424.1:0-2694 GCA_964493035.1 uncultured Hyphomicrobiales bacterium
TTATTCTTTGCATCGAATGGAAGAGCTTTTAGTATTGTTGTTTCTCCATCGCATAAAACAGTCTTACCAATAACTTGTATGCCGACATTTAAGTTAGTACCAGGTGTGATTTCGATAGTATCGGTAGCTTGGCATCCGGTGGCGTTTTTGATAGTGAGATAATAAACACCGGGCTTGCTTATGCTTACTTTATTAGAATTTGAGAAGTCATTATTATTTTCAGTCCAAGTATAAGAATAATTTGGATCAGTGAATTTACTTTCTAATTGTATAATATCACCTGCGCAAATTGAATTAGCAGAAGCAAGAATACTGACAGAAGGTTTTTCACCTTCACTAATGATAACACTATCTATTGTAGAGCATCCTTCGGCATTAACAGCTTCGACAATATACGTGCCGATTGAATTGATACGTATGGAATCTTTTTTAGATCCATTAGACCAAAGGTAAGACTTCACAGGATTTTGAGATTTTACGATTAAATCAATAAATCCACCATTACATAGCTTAGTACCTTGTTTAGCAATAATAGAAATCTTAGGTTTATCTGAAATTTTGACGTTAATGGTATCAGAATAATAATATTTACCATTTTTATTAACTTTAACCCAGTATTTACCGGCTTTATCGATAATTATAGATTTGCCAACAGTACCATTAGACCATTCCCAATTGAGATTATCGTTATTGACAACGTAGAGCGAACCTTTAGCGCCATCGCAAAGAACAGAATCACCTTCGATTTCTACTTGGAAAGTATCATAAAATTTCAAAGCAAGATAGAATTCTTTTGAGCATCCTTTGTCAGTAGTAACAGTAACTTTATAAGTACCTGCTTTTTTTGTTTTAATTTCTTGAGTAGTTTCGCCAGTATTCCAGAGGTAACTAAGATTATTCATAGTGCTATTAACGCGAAGAGTAACTTCATCGCCAATTTGAGGTTTATTTGTAGGAAGAATATCGACTGTGAAAGTAGGCTTGGGATTAATGTATATAAAAATAGTATCTCTATCAATGAAATTTTTATAGTAAACTGTAAGATAGTATTTACCAGTCATCCAAGTTTGTGCATTTGGTATAGAAAGAGTAGAGGACTTGAATGTCATTGGAAATCTACTGTTCCAAACAATGGAATCAGGAGTATAATTGCTATTAATCTCCGGAATAATTTCAACATCTTGGTTTTCACAATAATTAAAAGTATCGGCAATAAAAATTGTTGAAATATTATCGAGAAAAATAGAAGGAAAAATGAAGTTGTTCAAATTATCATTCAGAATATATTTTGCAGTATCAAGTTTGCAAGCTTTGCCCTTTCTATTAGGTTCATTAATTACACCAATTGTACCTTTAGTTGTTTTTGATAAATATATTTTGTTATCAGGGGCTAATAACATATCATAATAACCCAAGTTAGTATAATTAGTATCGGTGAATGAATACAAAAGTGTTGAGGGAAATCCTTCGTTTGGATTTGAAATATCAAATTGGTATAAATAATAAGTATAGATTGTGCTATCTTTCCTATTAGGTTTTAAATATCGAGCATGAGTTATTAAATCGGAATATAAATATTTTCCGTTAGGGGATATAGTAGAATTTCTAGATTCAGAAGGATATTTATTAAGCGGCAACGAATCTAGTCTGTATATTTTATTATTTAAAAACTTTCCATTAACATTATCAAAATCAATGATTGTTAGAGTAATTGTATCAGTTCTATAGTAATAACTGTCATATAAATAGATTTTTTTTTGGTCAGGTGATACTTGAATCAATTGGTTATACCATACATTATAATGAAAATAAAATGGAAAATATGTACTATCACTTGTTTTATGGAGTCCAGATTTATCTAAATATTTTACGCTTAAAATGCTATCAGTATTGGTTGAAAAAATCCAATAACCGTATTTGTTGGATGACTTTGCATAAAATAAATTACTCCAATAATATTTATAAAGATGTTTTTCATTTATTGTATCAATTTTGATAATTCTTCCATTAGCGTTATCATACTCAGCATCGACAAGCAGATAAATGTAATAATCATTAGTCGATGTAATAACGTGATATAAGGAATCACTATTTTCGTATGGTATTATTAATCCGAAGGATATTTGTTGATATTTTTGATTAAATATATTGTTATTAGTTCTTGTATATAGACCAAATTCAGCTATATAAAGTGCTAATTCTCCTCTTTTGTTACTTATGCAAAATGATATATTTTTTTTATTATGAGTTGTTTTTAGAAATTTTGGCTCTCGATCTGCTCTTTCGAAATTCATTTTATAATTATCGTAAAACAATATATTATTTGCACGGTTTTGACTTAAAACCATGCATATATTCGCAACAAACATCATGAAAACAGTAATAATAATCTTCATAATGCTCCTTAACGTATTTGATGATTATTAATAATAACACTTTAATATATAATATGTTACATGAATGTATGGAATATTAATAATAAAAAAATCCGCCTAAATTTAAGCGGATTTTCATTTAAAGTTTATTAATAATACGTTACTTTATTAAGCTTATTTTCTTTACTATTCTGCCCCACTCTGTCTTTAGTGTTATCAAATAAATTCCACTTGCAATATCATTAGCCTGGATAACAGAGCTAATTTCGAGCTTATCTGTATTTGTATAATTCATTTTGTTGATTAATGAACCATTTAT
>CAZBNQ010000425.1:0-2658 GCA_964493035.1 uncultured Hyphomicrobiales bacterium
TGCACTGACTGTTGAAGATAATAAAAGTAATAGATATAGTATAATGATTGAACCTTTAGAAGTAATTGAATTTACTAAGAGTTTGCTTATTAAATCATTTAATGATAAAGATTTAAAGAGAATTACTCTTATTAGTTCTTTAGATAAACTAATTATCAATATTGATAAAGAATTATACAAGAGAATTATACTTAATTTGTTATCTAATGCTTTAAAATTTTCTCATCATGATAAGAATATTGAATTAGAATTGATAGAAAAGAGCAATTCTTTTGATATTAAAGTAATTGATAATGGTATTGGAATGCCTAACGACGAAATGAAGTATTTGTTCGAACCATTCTATAGATTTTCGAATGTTGGTACAATACAAGGCACTGGACTCGGCTTAGCGATTGTTAAAGACTCTGTTGATTTGTTGCATGGCAAGATAAATATTGAATCTAAATTAAATCAAGGCACAAGAATTTATCTCAGCTTTAAAAAATAAGGAGCTTATTATTTGATAACAAGCTCCTCAGCGTTGATTATTCTAAATTATTTGTATTTAACTGAGCAACCATAAGGTTGAGTAACTTTTGTAGTAGGAATTTTTCCATTTAGCAATTCATTGAGAGCACTCTTGACATAATTTTCTGCTTTAGCAATATCTTCTTTATCTGTTGATTTGATGCTATCTATTGCTCCCATATAAACTAATACACCGTCTTTATTAATAATATACATGTGAGGTGTTACTTTAGCATCATACACTCTGCCAACTTTACCATCTTCATCAATTAAATAAGCAGACATTTTAGATCCGGTTTCTTTAATTCGTTTTTTAATCTCTTCTTTAGAATAATTGCCTTGCTTTTCGGGTGCAGAAGAGCAAATAGCCAGCCATACAATACCCTTTTTTGTATATTCCTCTTGTATCTTCTGCATGTTTTTTGAATCATAATGCTTTTTTACAAATGGACAGTCGTAATTAATCCATTCTAAAACAACAATTTTCCCTTTATAATCACTCAATTTATGAGTTTTTCCATTTACGTCAGTTAGAGTAAATTCAGGTGCTTTCTTGTCAATTTCAGCTTTATCGGAAGCAAAAGTTTGGAAAACACTTAATAGACCTAATATCAAAGCAGCAAAAATGAATTTCTTCATAATTTCTCCTAAAATGTTTTAAAAATTGTATTAATTTCAATTGCTTTATATTTCTTGAATGCATCTAAAAATTCATCTGCAACTATAATACCTTGAATATTGAAAAAATTATCTTTAAAATTTTTATTTAAAGGAATTTCAATTACAATAGCACCATCTTCATCAACAAAATTTTGTTTTGCGCTATTATCATATACTAATTCAGTATATGGATAAAATTCAATTTTGTTGATTTTCTCTGAATAGCCTGGAGGCTTAGTCAATTTTATTTCAATTTTATCGCTATATTTTGTAGCACTTATTCCCCATTCTTCTAGTTTTTGAGGAATATTATCAAAATATGAGGCAAATTTTTTGTTTAATTTTGGTTTCTTATCAGATACTTTTAATTTTAATATCATATCTTTATCACCCGGAAAACATGCAGTTTTGCATACTAGCCATTCTACTCTAAATTCAATTTTCAAATCGGAGCTGGGAAAATTATCTGCAACAGCAAATTTATAAAGCTGAACATGTGGTTCATTATAAATAAAATCTGTTATTTCTGTGTCAACATTCTTTTCGGGTATTTCCCATTTGTGCTCGACAATTTTAATACCTTCGGGTAAATTCCAATCAATAACGGTAGGCAATCCGGAGTCGCCAGGATTTCTCCAATAAGTATGATATCCTTTTTTTGGAGTGATTACTACTGCCACCCAAATCGAATCTCCGGGAGCGACGATATCCTTTTCAGTTTTTACGCTAATATCCACATATTTATTACCTTCAGATGCAGATAATAAACCAAATCCTATAAAGAAAATTACTATTGCAAATAACTTATTCATATCAATCCTTGTATAATTTTAATTTTAGACGAAATAATATAAGAATAAGTTAATTTTTTATATCAATTGATTTAATTCCAGCTTCATCAATTTGTGCTTTTGCCCTTAAATCATTATAAAAACATGAATTAGAACTATCGCAATAATAATAATAAACATCAATTTCTATATTAGCACCAGCCAACAACTTATCAGATACAATTCGATAATTTTCATGAAAATTGTTACTTGTAAAAATTTGTTCTTTATAATTTGGATAAACAATTTTGCATGAAATCAAAAATGGTGCATCTTCATTTATTTTTTCATTTTCTTTAAGTTTAATATTCAATTCTAATCCATTGGATTGTAGAGCCACTTTACCAAAATCATATTCTTTTAATGGCAGAGATTTAGATAATTGGATTTTATTAATATTTTTGATTTCAAGAGTACTGATTGAATTATCTTTTGGATTGAATTTTTTAATCAAATCATTATTTGTATCGCAAATATATAATATGCCATTAAGCCAAACTAATCCATTAGGTTCGTTGAGCTGAGCATCATTTTTAAGACCATCTTTATTACCTTTAACTCCATTACCAATATAAGTAGATAATTTTTTTGTTTCCGGGTCTAATAATTTAATTTTATGATTATAAGTATCAGCAATATAGATTTTCCCATTATAATA
>CAZBNQ010000426.1:0-2646 GCA_964493035.1 uncultured Hyphomicrobiales bacterium
AGCAAATAAACTTAAAAAGACTGTAAGTAATTTTTTCATTTTATTATCCATTATTAGTAATTGTTTATTATAAATTAATAAAATTAGTAATAAAAAAAAAGCCATACCTTATGATATGGCTTTATTTTTTCTAATTTTTATTCTTGAACAGTTTGCTTACTGCCCCTTTTATACCTAAAAATGGCAATAAAAAATCCTAATACAGTAAGAATTGTTCCAAACCAAACCAAATTGATAAATGGTTTGATTGAGAAATCGAAAGTGAAAACTTCTTTTTCTTCTGGCATTGGATTATCATCGTTAGTAACAACAATAGCAGCTTGAGAAGTACCAGCCATCATATCGCCTGTCACCAATTCATTAAATCCGATGTTGAATTTGGTACCTTCAATCTTTTTCATAACCGGATTACCGATCATTGATTGCATATCTATTTTTGTAAATAAGGTATCATTAACAACTTTGCCGTCTGCAAAAGCAATATCAACAACAGCACCTAATAAAACTTTATTATCGGGGGTAAGTTCCATACCTTTGCTCATATCGAAAGCATTTAATGTTACTTTAATTGATGAATCACCAGGAAGATTATAAGTTTCACCTTTAGCTAGAAGCATAGTTGGTGCAGATGATACTGTATGAGCTTCTTTTGGAGAAATATAGAAATCAGCAAATAGTTTTTCATGAATGCCCGGCTCTAAAAATGGAGCTTGACGGCTATTGAAATCACTCCAATAAAATATTGGTTTGAGCTGAATTTTTTCACCATCTTTTTCTGCTTCAATCAAGAACACATATTTTTCTCTATCTTGTAATTCTTTTTCAACCCGAATTTTTTCTTTAAATGTTACATTAATTCCAAACACTTTATGAGTTGAGCCCAAAGCTAATGTAACGTGTTGGTTCATTGAATATACTGAGCTGGCAAGTGCTCCCAACAAAAGTAAAGAAATACCGGTGTGCGATAGCATTGCCCCAATTGAAGCAGGATTACGAATACCATATCTTACGATAAACTCGATATTAACAGCTACAGAATAGAAGGAAGCAAAAACTAAAATTAAGTATGGAATCTGATTCACACCTTGTGAGAATAAAAATAATGAAGCTGCTAATGCAATTAATGCACTAATCGAAGTTCTTTTGAATGTTTTATCCCACTCTGATTTGTTCCATGCTAAATACAAGGATAATGCATTCAATAGCAATATAACAATTGCAAAAGGCAATGTCCAATTATTATAGAATTGAATTTCGACGCTGGACTTGGTTTTGCCTAATAGCTCTGCAAATAATGGCCAGCTTGTGCCCATAAACACAATTATTGTGATTGCTAAAATTATTAATGAACCAATCGAAAGCATAAATTCTCTTGAACTTAATTTGAAATTAAATTTTGAAGCAAAAGAACTGATATCTTTCATTCTAATTAATAAAAACAAGATGCCAAGACCAAGAAATATAAGCAAGAATGCAAGCAATAATGAATATACAAACTTGCCTGGTTCGCCAAATGAATGGACTGACATTTCGCCCAATACACCACTTCTTGTTAGGAATGTAGCATATAATACCAAAACAAATGAAATAATAGCTAGCACAAAATTGGTTCTTATCAAACCATTAGTTTTTCTTTGAACAAGCATTGTGTGGACTAATGCGACAGCAGTAAGCCAAGGAAGAAGCGAAGAGTTTTCGACTGGATCCCAGCCCCAAAAGCCACCCCAACCTAATGTTTCATAAGCCCAAAAACCACCAAGCATAATACCCAAACCGAGAATACCGGTAGCAGCCAATGTCCATGGCACTGCAATTTTTATCCAGTTATGGTAATCTCTTTTGATAAGTCCTGTTATTGCAAAAACAAAAGGAACAGTCATTGCTGCATAACCAATAAATAAAATTGGTGGATGGATTGCATTCCAGTAGTTTTGAAGAATTGGATTTAATCCTCTACCACTTGGAGGCATAAATCCTTTTTGAATACCTTGATCAGCAAAGGTTTCCCAAACGAAATTGAATGGGCTTTTAGCGATCAACATTAAAGTAATAAATACTAAAATTAGTGAATAAAATCCCATTGCATAGGCTTGGTAGCCATTGCGTTTAGCAAATGGCTGAACAATTAGCCCGAGCAATGAAAGCATTAGTGCCCATAATAAGAAAGAACCTTCTTGGCCCGAATAAAAAGATGAGAATAATAATAAGGTAGGTAATTCCTTAGATGAATACTCCCATACATAAGTTAATTGGAAATTATGATTAAATATATTTGAAAGTAGATAAGCAGAAATAAATACTATACCTGCTACAACTGCAAAATAAAATATTTCGCCTACTTTTGATAGTCTTTCATATTTTATCGATAGAAAATATGATACAGTTGAGACTAAAGAAAGCCCCAAAATCATGTAAACAATTATTGATCCTAACATAACTCTCTATTAATTGTTATTAAAATTTAATTAATTAGAAGCTTGCTTTTCCATTTTGCCTTCGTATTTACTTGGGCATTTTGTCAAAACTTCGCTAGCAATGAAATTTTCATTCTCAAATCTTCCTTTGATAACAACCATAGGAGCTATATCAAAATTCTGTGGCTTAGAACCATGAAATATAACTTTCGCCTTGTTTTGTTTTTCATCT
>CAZBNQ010000427.1:0-2620 GCA_964493035.1 uncultured Hyphomicrobiales bacterium
CGCGAAGGCTTTATCAATATCGACATATTCAGCGATGATGATAGAGTGGTATTCATGGACATTAGAAACCTCGATTTGCCCGATAATTCTGTAGATATTATTCTTGCAAGTGATGTGCTCGAGCATTTCTCCCATAGAGAAACTATGAATGTTCTCAAAGAATGGATTAGAGTCTTAAAACCCGGCGGCGAAATCATTATTCGTTGCCCATCGCTCAAGCTTCAAGCTAAAGCTTATATTTCAGGTGCTTGGAATGCTGATATCGCTTCCTATATGATTTTCGGTGGGCAGACAAATCCTGGTGATTACCATTGTGTTGCTTTCGACGAACTTACTATTACCAACAAACTGAACTCCCTTGATTGCGAAGTTTTAGAAATCAGAGAAGAAGATTATCCTCAAGACAAAGGATTTATTAATCTAAATATGACAATAAAAGCCAGAAAAAAAGAAATTGTTGAAGACTTTTATACAGGCTTTAATTCTTCAAGTTTAGAAAAATCAATTTTCGATTTTTCTTCAACCTCTCATTCAAATGATAATTCCGAAATTATTGAAGATAATCCTGAAGACTCATTTATTGATTCTGATTCTGAAGAGAATGAGTTTGATGCTAATTTATTAAATGAAATAATAAATTTTAATCAATTTATTGATTCACAAGCGAAACCTCAACTTAATATTGTATGGGAAGGCTCTCAATTCGTTTATCATTCACTTGCATTAATAAATAGAGAACACTGTAGTAATATTATCGATTCGTCTGCTGCTAATCTTACCATCATCCCTTATGAAAATGATACTTTTTCGCCGGCAGACAATCCAAAATATTTAAAATTGAAAGAACAGGATATTAGATTTAAAGCTGATGTAGAAGACCATACTGCAAACCTTCCCTATGTTTGGATCAGACATCAGTGCCCTCCAAAGTCAGATCCACCTAAAGGTGCAAAGTGGATATTAATGCAACCTTGGGAATATTCTCAAATTCCTGTCGATTTCTTGAATATATTCCAATCTTGCTATGAAATTTGGACTCCATCTAATTATTCCAGAAATTGTTTTATTGAATCCGGGGTCGATCCAAACAAAATTCAGGTTATTCCAAATGGTATCAATCCAGAGCTTTTCACTCCTCAAGGTGAAAAATATCAATTAGGATCAAATAAAAAGCTTAAATTTTTGTTCGTTGGTGGAACAATCTATAGAAAAGGATTTGATATTCTATTAAATGCATATACAAAAACATTCAAATCCACTGACAATGTATCTCTTGTAGTTAAGGATATGGGTGGAAATTCTTTCTATAAAGGTCAAACTGCAAAGGAACTTATTGAAAAGCATAAAATGAATGCTTTAGCTCCCGAAATTATTTATATAGATCAAGATCTAAGCGAAGAAGAAATTGCCTCATTATATAGAGCTTGCGATGTTTTTGTATCTCCTTATAGAGGTGAAGGATTTTCTTTACCGACTCTTGAAGCTATGGCTTCAGGTCTTCCAGTGATAGTAACTGATGGTGGTGCTACTGATGATTTTGTCGATTCTTTCTGCGGATGGAAAATTGGCGCAGAAAAGAAATATTTAGGAAATGAAATGGATGGCAAACCCCTTACAGGTAATGCTTATGTTCTCGAACCTAATGAAGACGAACTCGCTGCTGTTCTAAAGCATATTGTTGCGAACCCTTCTTCAGTATATAAATCAGGAAAAATAGCTTCTTATATTGCCAGAAAACATTGGACATGGCGCAAAGCTACTTTAAAGGCTTTAATGCGTTTAGATTACCTTTTTGGTACCGATATGGCAAAAAAATTAGAAGAAAATACTGAAGAATTTGAAGATGATTATTTAAGATATTGCGAAGCTGAATATCTATATCATAATCATAATTTCGAAGATGCAAAACAAATTTACTTAGAATCATTAGAATCTTCATATTTAAAGAAGAGAGATTTTAATCATATTTATAACAGACTTACTGAATTATCACTCGATGAGAATGATATCATTAAAGCTCACACATACAACAAAAAAGCATTAGATATTAATCCGATAAATCCTGACAATGTATTTATGCAGGCACATCTTCAAGGTATGAAAGGCAATTATATTGAAGCCTTAGAATTAATTACTAATGTTATTGATTTATGGACTAATCAAAAGAACCATACAAGCTTAGCAATTAGCCTTGACGATATTTTTGTATATTCCGGCAACTTGATGTTGAAAGATGAAGATTTTGATGGAGCAATACAATTCTTCCAAGCAGCACTTAAGATCAACACAAACAATGACGAAGCATGCTACGGTGCTGGAATTTGTTTTAAAATGAGCGGTTATTTAGAAGAAGCCAAAGAAATGTTTGAATGGGCAACAAAGTTAAATCCAAACCATGAACTGGCAATTGATGAATTAAATCAATTATAAATACCTCATTTTTTTTACACAACATTCAATTCTTACTTGTAGAGACAGGTCTCAGACCTGTCTCTTTTTTTTTATCTTCATACATATTACAGCTCTCAGACCTGTCTCTTTTTTTTATCTTCATACATATTACAGCTCTCAGACCTGTCTCTTTTTTTTTATCTTCATAAATATATTACTCCTCTCAAAC
>CAZBNQ010000428.1:0-2615 GCA_964493035.1 uncultured Hyphomicrobiales bacterium
TTATTCTTTGCATCGAATGGAAGAGCTTTTAGTATTGTTGTTTCTCCATCGCATATAGTCGTATTTCCAATAATTTGAATTGAAGTGGTTAAATATGATCCAGCTTGAATAACAATTGAATCCGAAGAAGAGCAAAGATTTTCGTTTATTATTGTTAGATTATAAATACCTGGTTTAGTAACAAAAATGCTTGAACCGGTATCGGAAGTACTCCATAGATATTTGTATTTATTATTTTGATATCTGCTTTTTAATTTAATTGTATCATTAGAGCACAAATGGATTTGATCGGCTTCTATTTGACAATTAGGGGCTTCAACCAAATTTATATCAATTGAGTCAGTATTTGAGCAAGAATACTCGTTATAAGCACTTAAATAATATCTACCGGGAGAAGTAACCCTTATTGTATCTGTGCTTGAAGAATTACTCCATTTAAGATATTTTATATTTGATTTTCTATCAATAATTAAATCAATAAAAGAATCCGGGCATAAATTAGTAGAAGGAATAGCTTTAATCGAGAATTTTGGTTTATCACTTTTTTTGACAATGATAGTATTTGAATAGAAATACTTTCCATTTCTAAAAATTTTTGCTGAATACGATCCTGGCTTATCGATATAAATTGAAGTACCAATTTGTCCGTTAGACCATTCATATAGAGAATCTTGAGGATTAATAATTTGAAGTTTAATTGTTTCGCCTTCGCATAAAACAGTATCTCCTGCAATTTCAAAATTTAAATCACCGAGAAATTTAATATCAATAGATTTATCTAAATAGCAGCCATTTTTATTTGTAATTCTAACTTTATAATTTCCGGTCTTGGTGACATAAGTGCTGTCGATATTTTGACCGTTAAACCAAGCATATTTAAGACCTGATTCGTTAGAAATTACTTTTAGAATAACGGTATCACCAGCATTAGCAGTTGTAGAAGGATAAGCTTCAATTTTGAAATCAGGATAAGGATCAATTCTTATAAATACGGAATCTTTGATTGTAAACTCTCTAAAATAAATAGAAACGTAGTAATAACCGCTCATATTCACTTTTGTTGGGTTGAAATACAATCGGTTAGAATTTTTTTGAGGAGGAATGGGTCCTCGCCATAATATTGAGTCTAAATCTAAGTCTGGATGATCGGGAATTGTTAGATCAATAGTTTTGTCTTCGCAAATAATTATTGAATCCGGCAATGGATTAAATTTGAATTTTCCATAATAAATATGTGGAAATCCTTCGATTGGTTTTGATAAATAAAATCTATGTGTTACACTATCAATAATTATATTCTTATTTCTTTCATTTGGATTATTAATAATAGGCATAAAAAACATAGGTTGTGTACTTATATAAATTCTTTTGTCCGGACCAAGAATCATATCGCGGAAATTTATATTCTTTTTTTGGTTGGAATTTGATCTAAGATAAATTTTTACAATTGGGTAAGAAGTTTTATTTTCTAAATCAATTTCTACAACGCAATAATGCACAATAGTAGAATCATCATTGTTAGGATTTAATTTTACGTTGTAATACACATTTGAAAATAATTTTGAGCCATCTGCAGAAAAAGCAACACCCAGCGACCAAATATCATAAGCATCTTTAAAGTTGGAATCTAAATAGATTTTTCTTTGATTTAGAAATTTACCGTTTATATTATCAAAATCGATTATTGTAATTTCAACTCTATCAGCGAGTTTATATTTATGCCAGTTATTAATAAGTGCAATTTTTTTTCCTGATTTGCTTACTGATATTGTTCTATTATTTTGTCCAAATCCCCAATACCACCAATCAGTCTTTAATGAATCTGTATTTTTTGATAAACCATTTTCATCTAATAAAGTACAACAAATAGTTGAATCCATACGATTGTGAATATACCAATGGTTATCATTTTCGGGATGCATTATTATTTCTGATTGCCCCCAATACCACCAATCAGTTTTTAGAAAATTAGGAATTGTGTCTATTCTTAATATTTTTCCATAACCATCATTATATTCGGCATCGACTAAATGTACAAACATTGTATCTTTTGATGGATTTAAAATATAATAGAGTGAATCACTACCTTTATAAGGTGCTATTACACTAGCATATGTATTCATATAATATTTTTCGTATAATTGCCTTCGTTTGGTATATGTACCACTTTCTGTGACATATAATACCAGCTCTCCATGTGAATTTGACATAACAGAAAATACTTTTTCGGATTTGCTGTCAAAAGTTTCAAATGTAGGTTTGCTGATATAATTTTGATATTTTAAATAATTATTTGCCCACATTAGTATATTATTTGCACGATTTTGAGCGTTTAATAAACTTGTAAAGGCTAATAATATCAGACAAGAAAATAAATATTTCATAATTAAACCCAAGATGTTTATATATTTATAACTTACATAATTACTTGAATAATTCAAAGTTAAAAATCAATAAAATAAAAAATCCGCCTAAATTTAAGCGGATTTTCATTTTAAGTTTATTAATAATATGTTACTTAATCAAGCTAATTTTCTTAACAATTTTTCCCCATCTTGTATTTAAACTAATCAGATATACTCCGCTTCCTATCTCATTTGTTGGTATCACTGAGT
>CAZBNQ010000429.1:0-2577 GCA_964493035.1 uncultured Hyphomicrobiales bacterium
GCTTTGAGCTTTGAAAGCTGGAAAAACTGGGAATAT
The DNA here is from genome assembly GCA_964493035.1 of uncultured Hyphomicrobiales bacterium. GTDB lineage: Bacteria > Bacteroidota > Ignavibacteria > Kapaibacteriales > UBA2268 > JAUQWR01. The sequence goes on from CAZBNQ010000429.1 coordinate 37, forward strand.
ATACTAGATAATGTTGTTATATTGATTGCAAGGCGACCTGATTTAAAGTCTGATAGGGAGAAAATTGAAATTGAGGAATTTTTTGATTCAAAATGTGAATATCATTTTGTTGATGCTCCAATAATAAATATTAATTCTACAATGATAAGAGAAAACATTAAGAATAATATTAGTATAAGTGATATGGTGAATCCTTTGGTTGAAGAATTTATTATGAGAAATAGGCTTTACCGATAGATTATTCTTTTGTTTCAGAATACTTTTCTAATATATTATTTACTTTCATCTCAGAATTTTCAAGATATTCTCTACATTCGGAGGCTAATTTCATACCTTCTTCGAATAATTTTATCATCTCATCGAGTTGAGTATCACCTTTGTCTAATTGATCAACGATAAGTTCTATTCTTTTGATTTTCTCTTCAAATTTTAGTTCTTTAGCCATTTGTATTCCTAAAATAATTTATTTTGTAATATATTAATTACTTTGATTTTTGCAGTTTCATCTTTGCGAACCAGCTCAATTTCTTTTTTTAGATAATTATCTAATGATTCGCTATTAGAAATAATTTTATTTCCTGCTTTGAGATAAGCGAATCCTTTTTCGAGTGGTGCAGATGGATTAAGCAGTCTGCATGAAGTTTCGAGATATTCAATTTTTGAGTAAAGATTTTTTAAAGTTTGCTTCAAATCTTTTTGAATTGAATATTCTGAATTATCAATATATTGATTGTATTGATTGATTTTATCGATTATTCGCTTGTGAGCCGACTTTGAAACAGCAATATTAAGTAAATCTTTTTTTTCTTTAATACTTTGTTTGATAAGTTTTTTCATGAAAAAAATCTGGTTTTCGAAATAATCAAGCAAATCAGACTTCATCAAAGGAGTAGCAAGCTCGGCAGCTGCAGTTGGAGTGGCTGCACGTCTATCGGCAACAAAATCGGCGATAGTAAAATCAGTTTCGTGTCCCACTGCAGATATATAAGGGATTTTGCATTTAAAAATAGCATTGGCAACAATTTCGGTATTAAAAGACCAAAGATCTTCGATAGAACCACCTCCGCGTCCGACTATCAGAACTTCTGAAGGAGTTTTTTGCAATTGAGTAATTGCCTCAACGATGTCTTCAGCAGAGCCATCACCTTGAACGAGAGTAGGTCTGAAATAAACATTAACAGCCGGAAATCTACGTTCAATCGTACTTAAAACATCACGAATAGCTGCACCTGTAGGAGAAGTTGCCACACCAATATTCATTGGCAATCTGGGTAGATCCTTTTTATTAGACTCATCAAAATAGCCAAGCTCATCCAATTTAGCTTTTAATGCCTCATAAGCCATAAACAAATCTCCCTGGCCAGCAGGAACAATTGAACTGCAATCGATTTGATAATTACCGCGTTGAGGATAGACAGTAACAGTTCCACTTATTATAACACGCATTCCATCGCTAGGCACAAAATTGAGTGTTCGGTGTTTCCACATTGTGCAAGCTACTTGAGCATTTGAGTCTTTTAGAGTAAAGTAACGATGACCTGAGCTATGATGCTTGTAATTGGAAATTTCACCAATCACAGATATGTTCTCAAAACTTTCTTCGAGAACATATTTGATAGCTCCTGTTAATTCACTAACAGAAATAGCTTTATTTTGATTTGTTATCTGCAATTAATTCTAATTTCTTGTATTCAAATTTTGAAATTGTAATTTTAAGATTACCTTTTTTAGACGGAGAGTCAAATTCAGTTAGTGAGAAATTAATAAACGGTTTGAATAATTTACCTGGTTTTGCATACTTCAAAGCATCGATTTCGTCATTAGAGGATTTAGTTGATTTATCGATAATTTTTTGATTAATCAAGGCTTTAATGTTTGATTTGTCTACTGAATATAAAGAATAAACAGTTTTTGAAGGCTCAATACTAATAGAAACAGCAATTTTTGCAGGGATATTATTATTAGAAATCTCGGGATAATATCTACCGGCAAATTTTTTATTAGAAGTATAGTTATAATAATCGATAATATTATTATTAGAAGAGTCGCCTGAAAAAGTAAATTGAACGCCAGTTTCAATCAAATTTGATTTCAATTTTCTATCAGCATATTTAACACCAAGTGAGACGAGGGCATTTTGATTGATTTGAGCCAGTGGCGAATCAATATAAAAAATATACTCTCCATATTCGAGCACCGAATCTAATTGAATCGAAGCACTATACCATAGACTATCGAATTTTTTAAGTTCGAAGTTTAGATTATTATTAGTATCCAGATAAACAGTTTCATTTCTCGAGATAGAGAAATCATCGAAAGAGTTAATTTCATCTTTAATAATTTTTTGCCATTTAAATCCGGCAAAATCAATCAAAGAGTCAGATTGATGATTATTAAAATCAAGATTTTTTTGTGGCACAAAAGTTTTTTGTTCTTTATCAGAGCAAGAAAGAACCAGAAATGCCAAAAAGAAGCAAAACAAAGTTTTTTTCATAAATCTACTTAGAGAAATAAGCAATAGCCTCGTCGAGGTTATCAAAA
>CAZBNQ010000430.1:0-2559 GCA_964493035.1 uncultured Hyphomicrobiales bacterium
AGTAGAATCAGATGATTTTGAATCTGCTGAAATTGAAATTAATAGAATTAAAAAAATTTTTTATTCCAAAGCAGCTAAGTATATTTATCAAGAAGATGATTTGCCATTGAGTTATGCTGTTGGTGATTTGTTGAAGTCGAAGGGACTTACTTTATCTGTTGCAGAGTCTTGCAGCGCAGGACTATTAGGCAGCGAAATTTGTTCTGTCGCAGGTTCCAGCTCATATTTTTTGGGTGGAATTATATGCTATAGTAATGAATCCAAAATTAGAGAATTGAAGGTAGATCCGGCTACTATTGAAAATTATGGTGCAGTAAGCAGCGAAACTGCTTTCGAATTAGCCAAAAATGCAAGAGAACTATTCGATTCTGATTTTGCTATTTCTATTACGGGTATAGCCGGTCCGGATGGCGGTACTGATGATAAACCGGTCGGTACAGTATTTTTTGGCTTAGCTGATAGAACTGAAACAGTAACAGAGAAATATTGGTTTGCTGCAGATAGAAATGCAAATAGGGAACGAGCTGTGAATTTTGCATTGGCTATGCTTTTAAAGAAGATAAAATAAAAAAAATGTCCGGTAAAAAATAACCGGACATTTTGATTTTAACTATATTTTTTTTATGATTATTCGAGCTTTCGATCCTATTGGTAAAATAGAATAAATCAAATTCATGATTGGTTTGCCGGAATAAGTAGACCAAGAAACTAATTCAAAACCAGTTAATTGTACTAATTTTGAAAATGAATGTTTATTATATTCATTACAATGTCCGGGTTTGAAATTCGGGCGATATTTCTTTTTATGAAGTCCTATTTTGTTTAAAAAACGTTTAAACTTGAAATCAAGAGCCTCTATATTAGGAAATTCCATTAAAGCATGAGCCCCGGGTTTTAGCATACTATGGATTCGACTAAGTGCTAAGATAGGATCTGGAAGATGTTCTAAAACATGACGCATTACTACCAAATCTAAATCATTTATTTCAGAAATATTATCTTCTATAAAATTTAAAACATCAACTTTGATGTTAAATCTTTTAGTAATTTCCGAAGCATAATCTTCTGACAATTCAATACCCGAAACCTGCCAATTGATTTCTTTCATCAAGAGAAGAATTTTACCATTACCGCAACCAATTTCTAACATTTTCCCAGGTTTTGGAAAATGCTTAATAATATGATTGAATGTTTCTCTTTGGTTAATATTAATTTTATGAGATTCATCATTGGGTTCGAGATAAGAACTTGTATATTTTTCTTGATTTAGTCCGCCAGATAGATCATAATTAACAGCAGAGCAATCCGCACAAATATAAAATTTGTATTCGTTGGAATTACCCTGAGTATAATAAAGAGAAAGATTTTTCGAACCACATATTCTACAATCCATAAAATCTCCTAAAGTTTTATGTTTTTAACTAAATCTTTGTTATTAAGATACCATTCAACAGAAATTCTAAGACCATCTTCGATAGAAGTATAAGGCTGCCACTCGAGCAGATTTTCAGCTTTAGAAATATCAGCACCAGTTTCTTTCATGTCGGCACTATGAAAAGGCTTATAGCAAATATCAGCTTTTTTGCCTAAATACTTTTCAATAAGTTCAATCATATAATTAATCGTAACCGGAGTCTTGCCCCCACCAAGGTTAATAATTTGATAACCTTTGATATTGGTTGAAAGAATAGTGCCACGAGCAATATCATCAACAAAAGTAAAATCACGGCTTTGAGTGCCATCACCAAAAATTTCTACGGTTTTGCCTTCATCAATCCATTTAATAAATCGGAAATAGCTCATGTCGGGTCTGCCGGCAGGACCATATACAGTGAAATATCTTAAAATGGCTGTATTGTAATTATACAAATGATGGTAGGAGTAGCAAAGCATTTCAGCGGATTTTTTTGTTGCTGCATACTGAGAAATCGGATTATTGACCGGCATTTCTTCGTTGAATGGAGTTTCCTCACCAGCATATAAAGAAGAGCTTGAAGCTAAAGTTATTTGATCAATACTATGTTTATGCATAAGTTCGAGCAGGTTTAAAGTGCCGATTATGTTGGTTGTGGCATAAACAAAAGGATTTTCGATACTATATCTAACTCCGGCTCTTGCAGCGAGATTAATAACAGAGTCAAATTTGTGATTTTCAAATACTTTACTCAAATCAGAGTAATTTTCAATATCTATATTATAAAATGGGATATCTGCTAAAGATTTTATGTGTTGGGCTCTGTGCTCTTTAAGTCTCACATCATAATAATCATTAAAATTGTCGCAAGCAACAATATTAATACCATCCTTAATTAATAGCTCTGCTGTTTTGCTTCCAATAAAACCGGCTGCACCGGTGAGAAGAACATTTGTCATCCAAATTTACCAGAAAAAAAACAACAATTTACGAATTTTTTGGGAAAGGATTAATTTATAAATACAATATTATGGCTTATTAGATTATTTATATGTTGATTGGTAAGATTAATAAATACTATAAATCTAGATTTTTTTTAATTTTAAGAATATATTGCGGATAATGACAGAATTACAGCCTGCACT
>CAZBNQ010000431.1:0-2534 GCA_964493035.1 uncultured Hyphomicrobiales bacterium
AAGGTTTTTTTGTTTTTCTATAATCATAATCATAATCATGATAATGATCTGATGTATTATCCAATAAGGAGCTAAAATAAAATTGGAATGAATATTGTAATGTTCATTATGATTTTATGGAATAAATGTGAAAGGATTCACCAATGGTTGTAAATGAATTAGAACCGAGCAGAAGGCATCTGCCTTTAGTACAGCAGAAATACGGCGATCAAGCCAAGCCTGTCGGCGATGCTAACTTTGCAGAAACCGTTAAAGGTTTTATTGATGATGTCAATAATCTCCAAGTTGAATCTAAAGATCAAACTGAAAAACTTATTAAAGGCGAACCCGTTGATATACATGATGTTATGATTTCTGCTCAGAAAGCTAAAACATCATTTCAGTTGCTTATGGAATTGCGAAACAAAGGTCTGGACTTATATAGAGAAGTAATGAGAATGCAGGTATAATGGTGGATAATATTCGCCATAATAAGCATTTTAATCAATAATTTTGGATGAAAAATGGCTGATAATAATATATTAAATCAAACAAAAGTTTTTTACCAAAGACTGAGCAGGTTGCAAAAAATAATTGCTGCCGCTGCGATAGCTGCTGTGGTTCTTGGTTTAGTCTTTATCCTAGCTACAAGCAAAGATACTGAATATGCTGTGCTCTATAATTCTTTGGAAGCTGCTGATGCAGGCAAAATAGTAGAAAGTCTTAAAGCTAAGCAAATTGAGTATAAACTTGAAGAAAATGGATCTACAATATTAGTAGATAAGACTAAACTATACGACGTAAGGCTAGATCTTGCATCGCAAGGTTTGCCCGAAGAAAGCAGTGTTGGATATGAGTTGTTTGATAAGACTAATCTCGGAATGTCTGAGTTTGTTCAAAAATTAAATTATCGCCGTGCTTTGGAAGGTGAATTGGCTCGTACTATTTCATCGATGGATGAAGTTAAAAAAGTAAGAGTTCATATTGTTATTCCTGAAAAAGCATTATTTAAAAAGGATGAAAAACCGCCGACAGCATCAGTGATACTACACCTTAAATCCGGTAGAAGTATGAGCAAGATTAGTATCGAAGGTATTCAAAATCTTGTGTCGAGTTCGGTGGAAGGGCTTCCGAAAGAAAAAGTTACTGTTGTGGATAGTCGTGGCAAAATTTTGTCTGAAGCTCCGCTGGACGAAAGTACTGTTGCAGGACTAACAGCTACTCAACATGATATTCAGCAAAAAGTGGAACAACACATTTCTGATAAAGTTCAATCATTATTAGATGGAGTTTTGGGAACAGAAAATGCAAAAGTAAAAGTCAATGCAGAATTAGACTTTACTCAAGTAGAAAAGACAGTAACAGATTTCGATCCTGAACGCCAGGTGGTGAGAAGTGAGCAAAATATTGTTGATCAGAGCAAAAGTTCAGACTCATTATCATATCCAGCAGTAAATCAGGAAAAAAATCAATCGAATCAAATTTCAAACTATGAAATATCAAAATCGGTAGAGCATATAGTGCAAGAAACCGGCAATATAAAAAGATTGACAGTATCTGCATTGATAAATGGAACCAGCAAAATAATTGATGTAGGGGGCCAGAAAAAGCTTCAATATACTCCTCGCCCCAAAGAAGAAGTGGATAATTTAACTTTAGCAATAAAAAATGCAGTGGGATATGATCCAAACCGAAACGATCAGATATCTGTATTGAATGTACCATTCGATAATTCAATGCTTCAAGACGAAGTCGATAGCATGCAACCAGTAGAGTGGTATAAAGATAAAGATATGATGAAGCTGATTGGTTTGGTAGCTGCAATGCTGGTAACAATATTTATAATGTATCGTCTACTTCAATCAAAGTATGTCAAGAGCAGAGTTCGCTTGGCGATGGGATTGCCCGATCCAAAGAATTTAGCATTGCCGGATGTGGAAGATGACGAAGAAGAAGAGCAAGCTGATGAAGAAATGGAAGAACTATCGCTTGATGAAGATGATTTATTGCTTCTACCAGCAGAATTGCCAGAGCAATTATTGCTCGAAGGCGAAAGAATTGAAGGCGAATTAGACTCGGATGAAGAAGAAGATGAGGAAGGTCGCCAAAATCTGCAAGATAGAGCCAAAGCTGCTTTAGGTGATATCGAAACACCTGAAATGACAGAAGAAGCTTTGATGAAACTTGAAATTAAAGAAAGAGTTGAGCAATTTATGGATGATCAGACAGACGATGCTGTTAGATTAGTGAGATTATTCCTTGCTCAAGACTTCGATGGTAAATTATAAGAAAAATGATACAAATTAAATAAAGCATTTGATATGGGAAAGAAAAGAATATCGGTAAGTGATCTGACAGGCAAGCAAAAAGCAGCCGTGCTACTTATGTCTATGGATGTTGAAGTAGCGGCTAAAGTATTTAAAGAGCTCGACATGAAAGAAGTAGAGCAGATTGCTGTCGAAATCACTAATTTAAGAGATTTGTCGCCAAATGTAGTCGAAGACGTTATCGAAGAGTTTTATCAGTTGATGACTGCTTCTTCTTATATGGTTGAG
>CAZBNQ010000432.1:0-2511 GCA_964493035.1 uncultured Hyphomicrobiales bacterium
AGCCTTATGCAATTCTTCGAAATAATTATTATCATTATAATATTCAAAATAATTTCTGTAATTATAAATATCCTCAAAAGTTGCCATTGAACAATCAATTTTATTTCCATAAATATCATAAAATTCAAATATTATTACTCTATCTCCAATTTTTTTCTTAGACTTTCTAATTACAGGATTGCCATAATTAAGAAATTTATAATAATTCTCATTATCTTTTGAAACTGAGTCTAACAGCAGATCACAAATCTTTTTATCGTCAGTCATTAATTTTGCAACTTTAGTATTTCTTACTTTAAAATTCTTGATGTCGAATTTATTATCAATTACATCATAGTATTTATCAAAAAATGGAGGAAATGCAATCCTTCCTTTTTTGATTTTTATGCTGTCATTTTCAATATAGCCAACGAAATTAATTTTATTGGTTTCCATATTTTTATAAGATTCTATTGTATCTAAATCTACAATAAAATATTTGCTTCTTATATCTTTTAACGGTATTTTTATTTTTAATGAATCTCCAAATATGCAAGCCTTATTTAAGTTTTTATTATAGCTTACAACAAATGGATTAGAACTAATTCTATTATTAGCCCTTTTTTTAAAATCCAATTCTTTATCAGCTAATTCATAATATAATAGATCACAAACTATTTCATTGCTTAAAATAATAAGAAACTGATCCGAGTACTGATTTTCAAAATGAAAGTCTCTAAAATAAAATTTTTGTAAAAAATTATTTGGTATTTGTAAGCCTTTATTTTTAATATATCCAATTATAGAATCTAATTCTTTCAATTCGCTAAGGTAGTTATGATTCCACCAACTTTTAATTATTCTATTAGCAGCAATTTCAGGAGACTCTCTGTTAGTTTCAGAATAAATCTCCATATTATCATTATTATATCCAAATTCCTCCTCATACTCTTCTCTTAGTTCTTCAGGTGGTTCTATTTTATAAAAATAATATTGCCAGACAGTCTCAAGAACAATCAAGGATGTTTGTTGAGTTACTATACCATACTTTTTGCCAAGCTCGATTATTAGCGTGTCATCAGGATTTTGCGATCGACTTAGCTCTGCTAATTTTTCTTTAGCCCATAAGCGAGGAATTATCCCTGATTCAACTTCAAAATCGTCCATATCTATTTCGATTTCTTTTGTTTTTGTTATCGTGTTATTCCCATAATTTACTTTAATTTTGAAATCATCATCTGTCATCTTTCCGCATATATTCACAGTTTTTCCATTTTCTATAACTTTATTATACACAATGTCTTTAGCTGCTTCTTTATCATCAATTTCTATTGATTTTATATATACTACTTCATTGATTAAGTTCTTAACTGCTTCATCAATTGTTGTATTTAATAAATTGATATATTTCCCTTGGCTTGCTTCGCTAATTGCAGACATAGAACCATGATTGGCAGACTGACTACTATTTATACAATATATTCTTGAATTTAATTTCTTTATTTCTTTTTTAGAAAAATTGGATACTCCATCACTGAATATCAACACTTCATCATATTTATTTTGAGGTATAGATAATGATCCAATCGATGTTCCGCCATCATAACGATATGATTTAATTTTATTTATTAAGCTTTTAGAATTTCCTGAATTTATATCAAAACTAAACTCTTTATTTTGTTTGTAGCTAAAACTAATGAGATCAATCGAGCAATTACCAATTTTGTTTATATATTTCTCAATTAATTCAATTTCTTTTTCTCTATTTGATTCGCCTCTGGAGTGAGATATATCATAGTATATAGCCAATTTTTTTGGCATTAACTTTTCATTTTCGATGAATTCAGGGACAAAACTTAAATTGAAGTAATCCTCGTTTTTATAATTTTCAGTATAAATATTGACTTGATTATTAGTTTGAGGCACAACAAATTCGAACTGATTATTAGCTATATAATTCTTATATTTTGATTCGCACACATAGCCATCATCTTCCTTTTTGAACTTCAATGTACTATAATCACCTTTAATACTTGGCTCAGTAAATTTCGACATAACTACTGCTTTTATCTTAAATTCACTCAATTTATCAGGAAATTTAAGTGGTAATCTGTAGATTTGTCCGTATTTATCACCTTTTAATACTTCTTCGTAAGCAATTATAATCCTTTTTGTTTTATTTGGAAGTATAGGATATACTCTCATTTTGAAATTATTTCCATTGGTCATTTCAAGCAAACCAGGATCAACACCTCTTCTTACTATACTTTCAAATACTGCTCTGCCTTTATCTTTCTCTACTACTACTGCCTCGCGCATTAATCCATTGACGTCCATTGCAAATCTGCTTACAGTCTGCCCTTCTGCTAATGGGAAATTCAATTCGCCCTCTAATGTCCTATTTGAATCATTTATGAACGACATATCAATGGTAGTTGTAGCAATATTAGCCAAAACTTTAATTTCGACATTTACATTTGAAATACGAAGAGGAATCTTGATAGAGTCTATATATGCTGTTAATGTTTGAGC